>DATHRP010000128.1:0-4003 GCA_035465195.1 Afifellaceae bacterium
TGCCTTGATGGCAGCGGGGTCGAAGACCCTTTCCAACCAATCATCCTTGAAGATCTTAGGCTTGGCTTGGGCAATGGCATGCAGCGCGCCGTCGGAAAATTGGCCTTCGGGGAAGATGCCAAAGGCAATCGCGAGTTCGATCTTGAGATGGCCGAGCATGAAATCGTGGGCGGCGTCGCGCGGCACGCCCCGGCGGACCGCCTCATCCGCGGCCTCGCGCAGCGCCAGACAAAGGGTCGCCCCGACTGTTTCCGACATGGCCGGTTCCAGGATTGCGATATCCTCCACCGAACAGCGGTGCGCCCTCGAAACCGGCGCATACATCGTCCGCGCAATCTCCTCGCAGGTCGTGTAGTCCTCCTCCGGTCCCTGCATCAGGGCGCAAACTATCGCCTGCGGGGCGTGCACCCCGCCGAAAAAATCACGCTGGGCTTCCGGATCGGTCTCAAATCCGAAGATCGAAGGGTGGCAGGGATGGGTCACGAAATAGGTGACGTCACCGCGCTCCGGCAGTTCCCCCGAGTGGGGCGCGGCGGCATCCAGGACGATGAAGGCGGTTTCCGGGCGCACAGTGGCGATGACATCGTGGGCAATTTTGCCGATCAGCCTGTCGGGGACCGCCAGTATCACGACCTCGGCGCGGCCGAGCGCGGTGTCCGCCCCTACGCATTCGACTCCAATAGCCTCCTTCAGGCGTTGCCGACCATCGGGCGAGACCTCGACATGGTCGACCCTATCTGACGTGCCGGCCAAGTTGGTCGCGAGCCGAATGCCCATCTTCCCGCCTGCGCCTAACAGTGCGATTTGTGTCATGGCTTCCTCCTTCATCAACCCACGGCGCTGTGGCCTTCCCTGACTTTTGTGAAATAATCCAGGGTTCCCATCTGCCCGCCCTTCAGCGCGATCTCCAGATCAGCGATTGTCCGGTCTTCGGCATGTGCCCGGCTGACCGACGCGGCAGGCGATATCGGCGCGATCGCGGTGAGTGCATGAATGCCGAGTGCCTTGGCCGCGTGGCCGGATGTGTCCCCGCCCGCGACGATGACGCGGGCCGGTCCGGCGGTCTTGATAACCCCTTTAAGTATTTGGCCGAGTCCGCTGCCGACCCGCTCGTTGATTGCTTGCTTGTCCCGGCCGGTGGTCGCCTCGTTGAAGGCAGTCACCGCAGGGTCGTCGGGTCCGAGCGCTGTGTAGAGGATCGGGTCGCGCCCGTCGCCAAGCGCCTTCAGCGCTTCGGCTACCGAACGGTCAATTTCGCTGGTCCAATCGTCCGGATCCAAGGCGCGGCATGCATCGATCACGATTGGTTTAAATCCGTCTTCTGCCGCGCGGCGGATCTGGCCGGCGGTTTCGTGAGAGCATGACCCGGAAACAGCCACGACTCGCTTGGCGCGACCGATCCTTGAGGATGCCGAGGGCAGGTCGATCCAGCCTCTGTCCCGCCAGTAGGCGATCAGTGCATATTCAACGCCCTGCGAACCGACCGCAAAACGCGTCCCGTCCCGGTTGTCCCAGATCAGACGGCCGCATTCTGACAGTGTCTGCTTGTCGACGACATCAAGCGCAATGATTTCCATCCCCGCCTCGCGCTCGTGGGCGAGAGCATCGCCTGCACGTCCCCGCCCCAGGGCGATCATATCGACAAGCCCGATAGCACGCGCCGTCTGCTTCGCCAGATGTACCCGGACGTCAGCCTCGTCCATCGGCGTGGCCGGATGTCGACTCATCGTGGGGTGCCGGTCAAGCCGGTAGCCAACATGGTTGGCGACTGCGAACAGGTTTCCGAAGACCTGGTATCGGCCAATCTCGGGCGCGCCGATGAGCAAGGGAATCCAGTCGGACCGGATAATCGGTGCGGCAAGATCAATGGCCTTGCCGATCGATCCGATGGCCGGAGAGGAATCGAATGTTGAGCAAACCTTGAAATGGAAAAGCGGTGCATCAAGGTCCGAAAGCACCTGAAATGCCGGCGGCAGGTTGATCTCCATCCAATCCGGCGCCTGTGCCCGCGCAGTGCTGGCGATCCCGCAGGCACGATACCCGGCGAAATTGGCCAGCAATTCGGGCGTTGGGATACCGAGGAAAAGAACGGATGGTACACCCGAAAAGCTCAGGACATCCATGACCGCGGCAGAGCCAGTGAAATCGTCACCATACCACGTCAGCAGCCAGCCTTCGGGAAGTTCGGCAGGGGCGATAGGGGCGATGCTCATGCGGCATACGCCTTCAGGGCGGCCGCGAGAGCAGGGTGATCGCGCGCGTGTTCGGAGAGGGTAATCCCGCGGATCGCCGCGTTCCATGCCTCGCGAAGGCTGGCGACACCAGCTGCCGGTCCGTCCGGATGGGCCATGATGCCACCGCCGGCCGCGTAGATTAGGTCGGTAGAGGCCAATCGCGCATAGGTTTCGGGCGCCTGTTTTGCCGACTGTCCGGATGAAAAGACTGGCATGGCAATACAGGGCTTGGCCTCAAACAGCGGCGTCAGGCATTCGCGGGCCGATGCCACCACGCTGTCATCATCCTCACAGAACTTGTTGCTCAAGCCATTGACATGCATATGGTCGGCCCCGGCAAGGCGCCAAATCTTCTGCCAGGCGACATAGGACCAGCCCAGCCGGGGATGGCGGGACAGATATCCCCAGCCGTTTCGATGAGCATGAATGGGCAGGTGTGAAATACGTCTGAGTTCGATCATGCCGACGAGACCAACGGAGTTCAGGCTGGCCATGACACAGGTGCCGCCAAGCTCGGCGACAAGGTCGTGGCGGCGGCGCATCTGGTCGAGATCACCGGTGATGTTGAAGGCGAACATCACCTTCTTTCCGGTTGCCTCGGCATGGTCGTTGACAACGCGCATGACCGCCCGCGCCCGTTCTTCGAATGGACAATGGCTACCGTCGCCCTGGAGTTCATCGTCCTTGATGAAATCGATTCCGGCCTCGGCGAGTGTCTTGACCAGGGATGCCGTCTCTCTTGGTCCCAAGCCGACACTCGGCTTGACGATGGTTCCGATCAGCGGACCAGCCGCTACCCCGGCAAGGTCGCGTGTTCCCGAAACGCCAAAAGCCGGCCCGGCATAGGCGTCCGCGAATGCAACGGGCAGGCCGATGTCGAGCAACCGCAACCCCGAGAAATGCTCCAACTCGAACAGGTTACCGGCAACCGTCGCAACAAGGTTGGGCAGGGAGGGGCCGAAATTGTCGAGAGGCCACGAAATTCGGACGCGCGCTGACCGGATTGGCCCTGACGCGCCTTTCGCAGGTCGACGGGCGCCGGGCAGGCTTGGCGCCGATACCGGCTCCAACTCCTCCAGTGTCTCGATCCGTGCTCTGGCCCGGGCGCGAAGTTCCGGTGTCTCGCCCGGTACGGAGACGAACGTACCCGACGACTGTTCTCCAGCCATTGCCTCAGCGGCGACCCGCGGATCGAATGCCGTTTCGATCAGATAGTCGGCAAAAGCGCGCTCTTCGCCCACTCTCATGCGCCCCTGGTGACCTTGGCCGCGGGACACACGGGCGGGCTGTGTCGTCCACCGCCATGGTCCCTGAAACCAAATTGGAACAACTTATGCAGTCATAATACCTGTTTGCGCGAAACGCGCAATTCGACCGATAATCCCGTCATCTGGTCAGGCTACGGTCCCGACTACTGACCCATGCGGCGGTGCTTTTGATGGTAAAGCCGGTTGGCTCGGTAGAGATGATCGCGCATTGCCTTGGCTGCCGTTTCAGGATCGCCCTTTTCGATCGCGGCAAGAATTTCGCGATGTTCTGCCAGCGTGAGATTCTCAAGACCCGGTCGGCTGACCAAGTCGATATGAAACTGTGCCAACCAGTTAAACAATGCCTCGCACAACGATACGAAGATCGGATTGCCGCTGATGCGGGCGATCGCGACGTGAAACTCCCCATCATAGGCGAGAAACTGCTGATGGTCGGAGACTGCGTCGCTCTGCTTGCGAAGGACGGCCTCCATCATTGCGATGTCCGGCGCGGTTCGGTGC
>DATHRP010000129.1:0-7924 GCA_035465195.1 Afifellaceae bacterium
AGCACCGATTGGGTATTGCGACTTTCGTTGCTCACCATCATCAGCACGATCTGCTGAACGTCGATCTCGCGGACTATGGCGAAGCCGGCGAATGCCAGGATGGCGGCATGCCAGGCGGACGTGTCGACAAGGACGGGGGCCGATTGCAGGATCTTGACGGCGGCAAACTCGACCGCAATCGAGAGAAATGCGAGCACGGCGAGGAATCGCGGCCAGTGCAGGCGGGTCGTCAGGAAGAACACGAGGAGGGCGAGCAGTGCTATTCCGGCGATCGACGTCGGCGTGCCGGTCTGTTTCAGCATCCGGTTTTGCAGGATCGTCTCGGCCGCCAGCGCATGCATCACCGGCCCTGCAATCAGGCCGTAGCCCGGTGTCCAGAAATGATCGCGTAGCTCTTCGGCCGACGATCCGACGATGACCCGCTTGCCGCGCAGATGGATGTCGGCGATCTGGTCGTTGATGATGTCGATCGCCGAGAAGCGTTTGATCTGATTTCCGTTGATCGAAAAGTCGATCAGGAACTGGCTGTCGACCGGTCCGTTGAGGCCGGCCAGCACCGCGGCCAGCGACGGCACCGGCACGCCGTCGACCACGGCTCCCAGCTCATAGGCGCGCACCCGGCCGTCCGGATCGAGCGGCACGTTGACCGTCCCCAGCAGCGCGACGCGATCGAAGCGCGGGATCGGAACATTGTGATGATACCTGTACTCGTCCCGGCGCGATGTCAGCTTCTGCGAAAAGACCGGCAGGATGATCGATCCCGAGGCGCGGATCAGCGCCTGTTCGAAGGCGGCGTCGTCCGCCGGCGTGGAGGCTGCGCTGACATCGATGTCGAATGCGATGTCGGTCGCTCCGGCGGCGCGCAACTCGTCGAACAGGATGGCATAGCGATGGCGCGGCCATGGCCAGATGCCCACTTTGCTGATGCTCTTGGTGTCGATATCGACGATAACGATCTCGTCTGTGGGCGGACGCTGCGCATGGTTGAACCGGTAAGCCGACAGCCCGTTGTGCACCGGGGTCAGGAAACCCGCGCTGTGCAGGAAGATGATCAATGCCGAGATGAAGGCGATCGGTAGTACGGATCTGAACAGCGTAGGGTTCATATCGCAGCGACCCCGCGCTGGTCGTATCGCGATGAGAGGCGAGCCCGTAGGACGTATTGTTCGTTCAAGTCGAGACGCCGCCGAGCATTCCCCACCGCGGAAGCCCGGTCCCCTGTTCGGTGTTGCGCAAAAGGCCGGTTTGCCGCGCGACACTAGGCTGCAAGGGGCGAAGTTTGCTTTAAGAGAAAGGCCTAACCGATGGTAATCGGACGACTGGCCATACATTTAACGCGGGTTAACGAATGCCCGCACACCCGAGGTCAGGACCTGGCATCGTCGCTCTAGGCCTGCCCGTCGACACCGCGATCCGGCAATTTGCATTGAATTCGCGCCGTGAATCGACCATGTGTGTGGCCTGAAAACGCTGGAGGGCAGCACCATGCCTGGATGCATTGTCGGCTGGGCGCATACGCAGTTCGGCAAACATGAAGATACCGATCTCGAAGGGCTGATCGTCGAAGCCGCGGCCGCGGCGATCGAAGACGCCGGTATTGCGCCGTCCGATGTCGACGCCATCTATGTCGGCAATTTCGGCGGCTTCGAGAAACAGTCCTTTCCGTCGTCTTTCGCGCTTTCCGTCGACCCGGCGCTGCGCTTCAAGCCGGCGACGCGGGTGGAAAACGCCTGCGCAACCGGATCGGCCGCGGTGCATCAGGGGCTGAACGAGGTCGCATTTGGCCGCAGCCGCTTCGTGCTGGTGGTCGGCGCCGAACAGATGAGCGTCGCGCCGGGCAACGAGATCGGCGACATCCTGCTCAATGCCTCCTACCGCAAGGAGGAGGGTGAGACAGAGGGTGGCTTCGCCGGCATTTTCGGCCAGATCGCCGAGCGCTATTTCCAGGCCCACGGCAACAAGTCGGAGGCGATGGCGCGGATTGCGGCCAAGAACCACCTGAACGGCCTCGAAAACCCGTATGCACAGTTGCGCAAGCCGCTCGATTTCGAGTTCTGCAATACGGTGTCGGAGAAGAACCCGCTGGTTGCCGGTCCGCTGCGCCGGACCGATTGTTCACTGGTTTCCGACGGAGCCGCCGCCATCGTGATCGCCGATACGGAAACGGCGCTGCGCAGCCCGAAGGCAATCCATTTTCGCGCCGCCGCCCAGGTCAACGACTATCTGCCGATTTCGGGACGCGACATCATCGCCTTCGAGGGCTGCGAGGCAGCCTGGAAGAAGGCCCATGCCCAGGCCGGCACGCGTATCGACGATCTTGACGTCGTGGAGACCCATGACTGCTTCACCATCGCGGAACTGATCGAGTACGAAGCGATGGGCCTTGCGCCGAAAGGCGAGGGCGCACGCGCCATCGACGAAGGCTGGGTGGAAAAGACAGGCAAGCTGCCCGTAAACCCGTCCGGCGGCCTGAAGTCCAAGGGCCATCCGATCGGCGCCACCGGCGTTTCCATGCACGTCATGCAGTCGCTGCAGCTGATGGGCGAGGCGGACGGCATGCAGATCCCCGACGCCCAGCTCGCCGGCATCTTCAACATGGGCGGGGCGGCGGTTGCCAATTACGTCTCCATCCTGGAGCGTATCCGCTAGGATATGGGCGGCGCCGTGCTGCAGCCGCCGGTCTCCCGCCGGGTGCTCAATCTCGGTGACTTGATGACCCAGACGGCGCGCCGCCTGCCGGATCATGTCGCCTTCGTCTGGGGCGATCAGCGCTGGACCTGGGCGGAGCAGAACAGCCGCACCGACGCTTTCGCCCATGCGCTCGTCTCGGCCGGAATCGGCAAGGGCGACCGGGTGCTCCTCCAGGCGCGCAATTCCAACTGCATGTTCGAGGCGATGTTTGCCTGCTTCAAGGCGGGTGCCGTCTGCGTGCCGGTCAATTTCCGCTTGGCGCCGCCCGAACTCGCCTACATTGCAGGTCATTCCGGCTCGGTTGCGATCGTTCACGACGATATTTTCGCCGAACATGCGGCAGCGGCACTGGAAAGGATGCCTGAATGCCGGCTCCACGCCGTCATCGGCAAGCCTGAGGCCGAACAGGCCGATTATGACGACCTTGTCGCCGCCCATCGGGGCAAGATGTTCCAATCCGCCCGTGTGGAGCACGACGAAGCCTGCTGGTTCTTCTTCACGTCAGGAACCACCGGCCACCCGAAGGCGGCGGTGCTGACCCACGGACAGATGGGATTCGTCGTCACCAACCATCTGGCCGATCTCGTCCCCGGCACGACCCACGAAGACGCCTCGCTTGTGGTCGCACCGCTATCCCACGGCGCCGGCATCCACCAACTCACCCAGGTCGCCCGCGGCGCCCGCACGGTGCTGCTTTCCGGCGACCGGCTCGACCCTGACGAGGCTTTCCGGCTGATCGAGGAGCACCGTGTCACCAACATGTTCACGGTGCCGACCATCCTGAAGCGGTTGGCGGAAAGCGAAGCGGCGGACGCGCACGACCATTCCAGCCTGCGCCACGTCATCTATGCGGGTGCGCCGATGTACCGCTCCGATCAGCAGATGATCCTGCGGCGGCTCGGCAAGTGCATCGTGCAATATTTCGGCCTCGGCGAAGTGACCGGAAACATTACCGTGTTGCCGGCATACGAACACGATGTGGATGATGCGGTGCAGGCTTGCGGCGCCTCCTGCGGCTATGCCCGCACGGCGATGGACGTGCGTATCTTTGGCGATGAGGGAAACCCCTGTTCGCCGGGCGAGCAGGGCGAGATCTGCGTAGCCGGTCCCGCGGTCTTTGCCGGCTATTACGACAACCCGGAAGCGAACGAGAAGGCATTCCATGACGGCTTCTTCCGCACCGGCGATCTCGGCTTTCTCGACGAGCGAGGCTATCTCACGATCACCGGCCGCGCCTCCGACATGTATATCTCCGGCGGATCCAACATCTATCCGCGCGAGATCGAGGAGTTGATCCTCACGCACCCGGCCGTGGCGGAGGTCGCGGTCGTCGGTGTCCCCGACGATCAATGGGGCGAGGCGGGTGTCGCCGTGCTCGTTCTCGAGCCTGAATCAAGTCTCGAACCGGAGACGCTAAAGGCCTGGCTCGGCGAGCGAATCGCCCGCTACAAGCTGCCGAAGCAGGTGGTCGTGTGGGACGAACTGCCCAAATCGGCCTACGGCAAGGTACCCAAGCGGCTGATCCGGGAGAAGCTGCTGGGCGGTTAGCTCACACAAGCTTGGCCGGACACGTCTGGTCCTCGAACTATTCCTTCGAAAGCACGTAGTGCGCGGCCGCGGCCGTGGGAACATACTCGACCTGGTCCAGGCCGCAGGCCGGCAGGTCGATACCGCCAAGCAGCTGTTCGCCGGCCCCGAGCACGGCCGGGGCGACCGCGATATGCATCCGGTCGACCAGACCCGCCTGAAGATACTGTCGGATCGTCGCCGCGCCGCCGCTGACGCGCACGTCCTTGTTGCCGGCCGCGTCGCGTGCCCGGTCCAGCGCTGCGTGGATTCCGACGGTGACGAAATGGAAGATCGTGCCGCCCTCCATCTCGAGCGGCGGGCGCTCGTGGTGGGTCAGCACGAAGACATCGGTATGGAACGGCGGGTTTTCGCCCCACCAGCCTTTCCAGTCGTCGTCAGGCCATGCACCCCTGACCGGGCCGAACATGTTCCGGCCCATGATCCAGGCGCCGATATTCTCGAAACTGTGCGCCGCGAATTCATCGTCCGTGCCGGTCTTGCCCCCTTCCTGTCCCAGAACATTCTTCTGAAAGGTGCGGGTGGGGAAGAACCATTCATGCACGGCCATGCCGCCGATACCCATCGGATTGTCCAGATCCTGACCCGGACCGGCGCTGAAGCCGTCAAGCGACACGCTGATACATTCGACCCGCAGCTTTGACATTCGACACTCCTGTCAGAAATCCGAATGCAGCCGGCATCCGGCTGCTCCTCATCGCCGATCACGCCGCCCGTGAAAACATTCGGCCCGGGAGAGAAACCAAAAAACCCGCCGGTCGGCGGGTTTTTCGTGGATGCGGTTTCGCCTCATCTCGGGCAGGGGCGGATCGTATAGGTGCCATCGCCGTTGGAATAGGCGCATTCATTGGTGCGCCGATTGCGGGCATAAAGCGCGCCCACCGTCGCACCGGCAGCACCGGCCACGACGATCCACCCGGCATTGGCGCCGAGAGCCGCTGCCGTGACGGCTGCCAGTCCGCCGCCGACAACCGCACCAGCAACGGTATCCTGATCTGTCGTGGTGCAGCCTGCTGCGGCCATGGATGCGGCAAGTGCTGCCGCCAGTACGGATTTTCTCATTATCATCTCCTGTTGGACTGTTCAGGTTTTCGATATGTGCCCGTTGTTCGACGAGATTATGGTCAACATCGCCGAATCGTCCTGGTCGGCGACGCTCCCCAGCGCCAGCCGGTACCATTCGTACGCGGTTTCGCCGACCGACATGCCGGTTTCCATCGCCTTCGCCATGCCAAGGCAATAGCGCGAATCCTTTTCGCGAAGGCCGATCGCAAGCCCGAACTCGTCGGAGAGACGCCCTTCCGCCATCGGACGGATCATACGTTTGACGTGCGGGCTGGCGCACGGGCCGGTTTCGACGGCTTTGACGAGCGTTTCCGTGTCGAGGCCCATCCTGCCGGCCAGGTGCGCGGCTTCCGCGATCGAGGCGACATGTACCGCGCCGAGCAGGTTGTTGATCAGTTTGAAGGCCGTGCCTGTCCCGATGCCGCCGAAATGCAGGATAGAGGATGAGACAATTTCGAGCAGAGGGCGCGCCCGATCGAGATCGCCGTTGCCGGCGCCGACGAGCAGGATCAGATTGCCGGCCGCCGCCGCGCTCGGCGGACCGTTCACGGGGCAATCGATATAGGCGCAGCCTTTTTCGGCCGCAGCCTTGGAAAGCTTGCCGACGTGGACATGCGAGATGGTGCTGCATTCGATCGCCAGCGCGCCGGAGGGAGCCGTCGAAAGGGCGCCGTCATCGGCCAGCCAGACACGCTCGGAGGCCGTGTCGTCCGCCACCATGGAAAAGATCGCCTCGGCACCCTCGGCCGCTTCCGCTGGCGATCGGCACAAGGTCGCGCCCTTGTCCGCGAGCGGCTCCGCGCTTGCCGCCGTCCGGTTCCACACGCTGACATCATGCCCGGCGTCGACCAGGCACGCGGCCATGCCGCTGCCCATCTTGCCAAGCCCGAGAAACGCAATCTTCGTCATTTCAGGACCTTCCCGACCGGTTCGTTCGCATCTTCAGGATTCAGGCCGATCGGTGTCGATCGGCATTCCGCGCCGCCAACCTTATGTCCGGTAAGGCGGTCAAATCAAATCCCCCTACTGTCACGGGCAGCAGGGCCGTCGGGAAAGCGAAGTCAATTGCCGACACGGCCGAACCCGGGCAGCAGCAGCGCCGGCCTTGTGAAGTCCACGCCGGCGACCAAGCCTAACAGGTGTACTTCCAGGCCTTCCACGGCGCCGACCGTGATGCCGGCAAGTCCGTTCAGCGTCATCCGCAGGCCGCCGCCCGGCGCCCGGCCGATCCAGTTGCCGTCGGCCGGGTAGTCGCGACCGACCGCGGTCGGCGGCATGCGGCCGGCGAGTTCCGGCACCGCCGCCATCATCGAGGCGACGAAGGTGTTTGAGTTCGGCCCGGGCCAGATCCGGTAGTCGCCGTGATCCGACCAGCGATAGGCGCCGATCGCTGCCTCCAGCTGGGGAACCGCCCGCACCGCCTGCTCGCCGCGCACCGTGTGAACGATCTCGGGCACGTTGGAATACCAGCGCCCGTCGGGCGGGTAGGCGTTGTGGCGCACCGGCCGGCCCCAGCCGACCACATCGTAGCGGTCATAATGGTCGGCCCCCGGTTTCTTGACGACCAGCCAGCTGTGCACGGAGACGATGCCCTTGTATCCGCCCGTGCGTGCCGCCAGCACATGGATGATCGCCTCGTCGCGCCGCGGCGCCGGGAGGACGCCGCTTGCCGACCAGTCGGCATCGCGCCAGCTCGCCGGCCTGTCCCTGGAAAGCCAGATGACGGCGTGCCCGGCGACCGGCAGGATGAAGACGGAAATCAGGACAATGATGAACAATCTGAAGAACCGGCGCATGGAACCCTCACATCGGTCAATATGCCCCTTGCGGGCCTTGTGAAAAGGTTTAAACGCCACCGGCAGCGATCCTGACGGTTGGATTGAGGTAGGATTATGGCAAACCCGGTTCTTGCGGAAGTCACCAGGGGCCCCATGGTGGAAAGCCGCCATCGCGGCGCGGTGGCGATCGTCGAGGTCGGCGGGGACGTGGTCTTTGCCGCTGGTGACATTGATGCTCCGGTGTTTCCGCGCTCAGCCGTCAAGGCCATCCAGGCATTGCCACTGGTGGAATCCGGCGCCGCCGATGCCTTCGGGTTCGGCAACCGCGAGATCGCGCTTGCCCAGTCGTCGCACAACGGCGAACCCAGCCATGTGGAAACAGCGCTGGCCATGCTGGCGAAGGCCGGGCTCTCGACCGCCGATCTGGAGTGCGGTCCGCAATGGCCGTCGCGCCAGGCCGATTGCAACATTTTGATCCGCGCCGGTCTGCGGCCGGGTCCGGAGCACAACAATTGTTCCGGCAAGCATTCGGGCTTTCTCTGTTTCGCAATCCATGCGGGCATTCCGACGGCCGGCTATGTCGAGCCGGGTCATCCCGTTCAGCAGGCGATCCGCGCGGCGATGGAAGATTTGACGGGCGAGGCCCACTCCGTCGACCAATGCGGCCTCGACGGCTGCTCGATTCCCACCTTTGCCGTGCCGCTGAAGTCGCTGGCGCACGGCTTCGCCCGCTTCGCGACCGGGACGGGCCTGGGCGAGGTGCGGGCGGCGGCCGCGCGGCGCATCTACGCTGCCGCCGTGGC
>DATHRP010000130.1:0-2272 GCA_035465195.1 Afifellaceae bacterium
CTCCGCAGCAACCACGTCTTCCGGCGCCTTGGCAATGAAACTGTCATTTGAAAGCTTCTTGTCGAGCCGGCCGATCTCGCTGTCGATCTTGGCGATTTCCTTTTCCAGCCGCTGACGCTCGGCATCGAAATCGATCACACCCTGCAATGGGAGCGCGACTGTCGCCTCGCCGACCAGGATCTGGGCCGAGCCGGCCGGCGAGCTATCCGCCGTGGACACGCCCTCGACACGCGCCAGCCGCTGTATAACTGGCCTATGGCGCGACAGCCGTTCGGCCGTTTCTGTAGAAGCTCCAACCAGGACCAGGTCCGTCTTGGCGCCAGCCGGAACGTTCATTTCCGCCCGGACCGATCGGATGGCGGACACCAGGTCAACCAGCCAGTTGATATCCGCGGCGGCCGCACTGTCCTCGAAGGTCTTTTCCGGCCAGCGCTCCAGCGCGAGCACATCGTCGCCGAACCCGAATTCGGACCACAATCGTTCGCTGATGAAGGGCATGAACGGATGCAGGCATTTCAGGACGGTCTCCAGCACCGTCGCCGCCGTGGCCCGGGTTTCGGTCTTTGACGTCTCGTCGTCGCCGCCCAGGACGGGCTTGATCAGTTCCAGGTACCAGTCGCAATACTGGTCCCAGACGAAGTGGTAGACGGCGTCGGCGGCCTCGTTGAACCGGTACCCTTCCAGCGCCGCAGTGACCCTCGCGATCATGTTGTCGGCTTCGGTGGCGATCCACCGGTTCACCGGCAACGTGGCCGACCAGAATTCGAAACCGGCGACCGGCCGGCATTCGTTCATCTCGCAGAAACGGGCCGCGTTCCAGAGCTTGGTGGCGAAATTCCGGTACCCGGCGACCCGGCTGGTCGACATCTTGATGTCGCGTCCCTGTGCCGCCATGGCAGCCAACGTGAACCGCAACGCGTCAGCGCCGAACTCATCGATCAATTGCAGCGGGTCGATGACATTGCCCTTCGACTTCGACATCTTAGCGCCGTGCTCGTCGCGCACCAGCGCATGGATGTAGACCGTATGGAACGGCTCCTCGTCCATGAACTCAAGGCCCATCATCATCATCCGGGCGACCCAGAAGAAGATGATGTCGAATCCCGTGACGAGGACGCTGGTCGGGTAGTAGGTCTCCAGTTCCGGCGTATCCTCCGGCCAGCCAAGCGTCGAGAACGGCCAGAGCGCCGAGGAAAACCAGGTGTCGAGCACGTCCTCGTCCCGCTCCAGCTTGACCCGGGAGCCGTAGTGGCGAAAGGCCGCCGCCTCGGCTTCCTCCTCGGTCAATTCGACGAAGACCTCGCCGTCCGGCCCGTACCAGGCGGGGATCCGGTGGCCCCACCAGAGCTGCCTGGAAATGCACCACGGCTGGATGTTCTCCATCCAGTCGAAATAGGTCTTCTCCCAGTTCTTCGGAACGAAGACGGTGCGGCCTTCCCGAACACTGGCGATCGCCGGTTTCGCCAGTGTCTTGGCGTCGACATACCACTGGTCGGTCAGGAAAGGCTCGATCGGGACTCCGCCACGGTCGCCATGCGGCACCGAGTGCAGATGATCCTCGATCTCCGCCAGCAGGCCGCGCTCCTCCATCATCTCGACGACGCGCGTGCGTGCCGCGAACCGGTCGAGCCCGTCCAGCGCCTCGATCGTCGCATCCAGCTCGGCTGATTGCGCGACGCCGGCAAGGAAATCCTCGTTGCCGGCCAGCGTGATATCCGCGTCGACCGTCATGATATTGACGGCAGGAAGGTCATTCCGCTTTCCGACCTCGAAGTCGTTGAAATCGTGCGCCGGCGTGATCTTCACCGCGCCCGAACCGGCTTCCGGATCCGCATAGTCGTCGGCGACGATCCGTATCCGCCGGCCGACCAGCGGCAGAATGGCGTACTTGCCGACAAGGTCCCTGTATCGATCGTCGTCGGGATGGACGGCAACGCCGGTATCGCCAAGCATCGTCTCCGGGCGCGTCGTCGCCACGCGGATGTAGTCGTCGGTCGGGTTGCCGTTGTCGTCCAGCAGCGGGTATTTGAAGTACCAGAGCTTCCCCTGCGACGGCTCGTGGTCAACCTCCAGGTCGGAGAGCGCCGTCTGGCAGCGCGGACACCAGTTCGTGATCCGCTCGCCGCGATAGATCAGCCCGTCGGCGTACAGGTGCTTGAACGTCGTCCGCACCGCCTTCTGCGGCCCCTCGTCCAGCGTGAACACCTCGCGGTCCCAGTCGCACGACACGCCCAGCCGCATGTGCTGAATGCTGATCCGGCTCCGCACCTTG
>DATHRP010000131.1:0-4133 GCA_035465195.1 Afifellaceae bacterium
GACAAGGGCCAGCTGATGACCTTCGTCGAGGCTGCCCGCGCCTGGCATGCCGAAACCGGCGGATTGCCGATCAACGTCACGGTCCTCTTCGAAGGCGAAGAGGAATCCGCCAGCCCGAGCATGATCCCGTTCCTCACGGAAACCGCCGAGGAACTGAAGGCCGACGTCGCCTATGTCTGCGACACGAATATGTGGGACCGAAAAACGCCGGCGATCGCCACCATGCTGCGCGGCCTGCTCTACGAGGAAGTCATCGTCCGGGCCGCCAGCCATGATCTGCATTCCGGCTATTACGGCAACGCCGCGCGCAATCCGATCCACCTGCTGGCGCGGATCATTGCCGACATGCGCGACGAGACCGGCCGCGTCATGCTGCCCGGCTTCTACGACGGCGTGCCGGAGCTGTCGCCGGAACTGAAGGCGCAGTGGGACAGCCTCGGTTTCGACGAGAAGGCCTTCTTCAACGAGATCGGACTGTCGATTCCGGCCGGCGAGGAGGGCTATTCGACGCTGGAGCAGATCTGGTCGCGGCCGACTATGGAGGTAAACGGCATCGTCGGCGGCTACACCGGCAAGGGCGCGAAGACCGTGATCCCGGCCGAGGCCTCGGCCAAGATATCCTTCCGGCTGGTCGGCGACCAGGATCCGTTCGCCATCCGCGAGGCGTTCCAGGCTTTCGTGCGCGAGCGAATCCCCGTCGACTGCAGCGTCGAGTTCCTCGAGCATGGCTGCGACCGCGCCATTACCCAGCCGAGCGACAGCGAATGGGTTCAGACGGCAAAGCGGGCGCTGTCGGAGGAATGGGGCAAGGAGGCCGTGCTGATCGCCATGGGCGGCTCGATCCCGATCGTCAGCCAGTTCAAGTCGCATCTCGGCATGGACACCGTCCTTGTCGGCTTCGGCCTTGAGGACGACCGCATCCATTCGCCGAACGAGAAGTACAATCTGACCAGCTTCCACGGCGGCATCCGCTCCTGGGCGCGGATCCTGGGGGCGCTGGCCGAATAATTGCAGGGTGCCGGCCGGCCTTCCGATCGGTTCTCGCCCATCGAACCAGGAGTGGATATCAATGCACATCGCGCAGATGAACGTCGCGACGGCGCTCTACGATCTCGACGATCCGCGAATAGCCGGGTTCGTCGCCAGGCTGGACGAAGTCAATGCAATGGCCGACCGATCCGACGGCTTCGTATGGCGCCTACAGAGCGAGGCGGGGAGCGCGGTCGATATCAAGGCCGCAGACGACCCGCGGTTCCTGGTCAACATGTCGGTCTGGCGCGACGTCGACGCGCTGTTCGCCTTCGTCTACCGCACCGCGCACCGGGAGGTGATGGTGAAGCGGCGGTCTTGGTTCGAAAAGCCGGACGGCCCGTTCCAGGTCCTGTGGTGGATCGGCGAGGGCCACCGGCCCACGGTCGAGGAGGGTCTTCAGCGTCTGGACATGCTGCGCCGACACGGGCCGACACCGGATGCGTTCACGTTCAAATCCGTCTATCCGCCGCAAAGCGGCGAAGCCACCGACCTGCGGCCCGAACCCTATTGCGTCGGCTGGCCGTAGACCTCCGGCTGACAATACGGTGCGGGCCGCACCTGACAAAAAGTGATCCGCATTGACCGAAAAGCGATCACCGGACAAGGCCGAAACCAACGCCGAGAGCGCACGTTCGGCGGCTGCGCCCGACTTCGTCCTCAAGGAAAACGACTGGTTCGTGGTGTTCGATGCGGCGGGAGACATGTGTGGCCCGCTTTCGGCGACCGCAGATGTGCTCGGCAAGTCGGGCCTCTATTTCCGCGATACGCGCTACCTGTCGCGTCTTGTCCTGAGGATCAACGACCTTCCATCGGTGCTGCTCGGTTCGTGCGTTTCCGCTGACAATGTCGAGTTCCGCGCCGACCTGACGAACCGGCTGTCCGCGAACAAGGAAGGCCCGGATCTGCCGGCCGGGGCCGTTCATGTCCTGCGCCGCCGTATCCTTCATGACGGGCTGCGCGAGACGCTCAGCGTCACGAACCATTCCGGCAAGCCGCTGGCCATCGACCTGTCGATCGAGGCCGACGCCGACTTCCGCGACATCTTCGAAATCCGCGGAGCCAGGCGCGCCGAGCGTGGCTCTACGCGCGAGCCTGCCACCGGGAAGGCGGACATTGCGTTCGGCTATGACGGTTTGAACGGCAAGGCCTATCGGACGATCGTCGCCTTTTCGAAGCGGCCCGCATGGGTCGATGGACGCGCCCACTTCGTATTGCGGCTCGGACCGGCCGAAACCCAAACACTGGAAATCGCAGTGCGGGTCGGGGAGGCGGCGGGAGCAGCTGAGACGATGAATTATGCGGATGCGCATGCCGAAGCCGTGGCTGACGCCGTCCGGCGGCGCGGCGACCTCGGCGGTATTGTCTCATCCAATGCGCACTTCAATGCGTGGCTCGAGCGCTCGGCCGCCGATCTCGCTTTGCTGGTCAGCGACCTGCCGACCGGGCCGTACCCCTATGCGGGCATTCCGTGGTTTTCGGTGCCGTTCGGACGCGACGCGATCATCACGGCGCTGCAGACTCTGTGGCTGGAGCCGGACCTCGCGCTCGGCGTGCTGCGTTATCTGGCCGATCGGCAGGCGGACGCCGTTTCGCCGACCCGGGACAGCGAACCCGGCAAGATCCTCCACGAGGCCCGCCGGGGCGAAATGGCCGAACTCGGCGAGGTACCCTTCGGCGCCTATTACGGCGGCGTCGACACGACACCCCTTTTTGTCGTGCTCGCCGGCGAATATCTGCGCCGCACCGGGGACGTGGATGCCGTACAACCTGTATGGCCGGCGATCGAGGCGGCCATCGGCTGGATCGATCGCTACGGCGATCGGGACGGCGACGGCTTCATCGAATATCTGCGCGGCGACGCGAAGGGTCTGAGGAACCAGGGCTGGAAGGATTCGCCCGAGGCGATCTTCTATCCTGACGGCCGCCTCGTCGACGGCGGCGTGGCGCTGGTGGAGGTACAGGCCTATGTCGTGGCCGCCAAACGCGCCGCCGCGGACATCGCGGCTGCGGTCGGCGAGACCGCGAAGGCAGGGGATCTCCGCCGGCAGTCCCGCGCGCTCGCCAGGTCATTCGACGAGACGTTCTGGAACGACGAGGCGGGCACCTATGTCATCGGCCTCGATGCCGGCAAGGAGCCGCTCGCGGTCCTGAGTTCGAATGCGTTTCATCCGCTGTTCGCAGGCGCGTCGCCGCGCGAGCGGGCCGTTTCGCTGGCGCGCCACGCCGCCGGCGCCGAGCTGTTCAGCGGATGGGGCATCCGCACGATCGGACGCGGCGAGGCCCGCTACAGTCCGATGGCTTATCACAACGGCGCCGTCTGGCCGCACGACAATGCCATAGCTGCGTCCGGGCTGGGCCGCTATGGGTTCAGGGCCGAAGCCGGCCGGATCTTCTCGGCGCTTTTCGACGCCGCCCGCGGCATGCCGGACTACCGGCTGCCGGAACTGTTCAGCGGATTCGAGCGCGGCAGCGAACCGCGTCCGGCCGGCTATCCCGGCGCCTGCGCTCCCCAGGCCTGGGCCGCCGCCGTGCCCTATTCCTGTCTCGCCGCCTGCCTGGGTCTGGAGATCGATGCCGGCGATCAGACCGTGACGCTTCGCAATCCGGCGCTTCCGAACTGGCTGGAATGGGTTCGGGTCAGGTCGATCCGCCTTGGCGACCGTGATGCCGGGCTGATGGTCTGGCGCGACGGCGACACTGTTTCGGCAGAGATGAACGGCTTGCCGGTAGGCTACCGATTTTCCGTCGAGAACTGATTGCCTGTGCCGTTCTGAAATTAACCCGCCGGAAAGCGATATCGCCGATCATTCCCGCATTCACTGAACAGCCTGATTTGAACCCGGATCCATGAATAGAATCTGTGTCTTCTGCGGCTCTAACGACGGAGAGGGGGCCGCCTATTCCGAGGCGGCCGCCGGTCTCGGCGCCGCGATCGCCCGCCGCGGCCTGACGCTCGTCTATGGCGGTGCCCATGTCGGCCTGATGGGAACGCTCGCCGATGCCGCGCTTGCCGCCAGCGGCACCGTCATCGGTGTCATGCCGCTTGCGCTGGTGGAAAAGGAGATCGCCCATCAGGGTCTGACGGAACTGCGAGAAGTCGG
>DATHRP010000132.1:0-3436 GCA_035465195.1 Afifellaceae bacterium
TAGCCCAAGCCGAATTTCGAACTTTCGCCGCCGGCCTCCGTGCGGCTAATTTTTCACCGCAACAATCGCCGCGGGCGGAAAAATGAAGCGGGGCAGGAGCATATGGACCGTATCAATGTTGGCATCATCGGCACCGGATGGTGCGGCGGCATCCGCGCGGTTGCCAGTTTCGCGAACCCCCTGGTCGCCGATATTCATATCGCCGAGACCAACGAGACGAGACTGCGCGAGGTCGAGGCCGCGACGCACCCTGTGACCGCGACGAACGACTACCGCGTGCTGCTCGACAATCCGGATATCCATGCGGTGATGATCTCCGCAACGCCGGAGACGACCCACTATCCGATCGCTCGCGACGCCATGAACGCCGGCAAGCACGTCTTCCTGGAAAAGCCGATCGCCATCACGCTCGCGGAGGCCGACGAACTGGTGGCGCTCTCGCACGAAAAGAACGTCAAGTTCACCATCGGCTATTCCCAGCGCTTCAATCCGAAATACGCATACATCAAGCGCTGCCTGGAGGACGGCACGCTCGGAGAGCCGGTCAGCGCCCTGGTCAGCCGCCATATCACCCGCAGCCTCGGCGACAAGATCTCCGGACGGGTGAAACTGTCGCCGGCCGCCATGGAGGCGACCCACGATCTCGACTTCGTGCTGTGGTGCCTGGAACCGGCCAAGCCGATCCGCATCTACGCCCAGAACGTCTACAAGGTAATGAAGGAGAAGAACGGCGCCCCCGACTGCACCTGGATCATCGTTACAATGGACAATGGCGTCTCCTTCACCATCGGCGCCGGCTGGATCCTGCCGCCGGGCTATCCGAATTATTCGGCGACGACGCTGGAGATGGTCGGCACCAACGGCGCGCTGCTGATCGACGACACCCACCGCGACGTGGTGCTGAACACCATGGACAAGGGCATCCAGTTCCCGATGTCGTCGATGCCGGGCGAATCCGTCGGCCATGTCTATGCCGGCCCGATGGCGGGCGAGACGCACCATTTCATCGACGCCGTGGCGCTCGACAAGCCGGTGCTGGTGACGCCGGAACAGGCGCGCAAGGTGATGGAGGTCTATATCGCCGCCGACCTTTCGGCAGAGCGCAATGAGCCGGTCACGCTGCCGCTCAACGACGCCGATATTTCCTCGATGTCGGCTTAAGTTAGCGCACGTTCCTAAATGACGGCCTCCGAGACGGCATGGCCGGAATCGGAGAAGCAGAGATGCATCTTCTCGGCCAGGCTGTCGACGATGCGCAGCCGCCGCGCGCCTTCGGGGAAGACCAGCCCGTAGCTCACTTCGATGGCCGGTTTGAAGGGACGGATCTCGACCTTGCCGGCGAAATGATCGGCGACGAAGGGATGGACCACCGCGACGCCGAGGCCGAGCTCGACCAGGTTTCCCATCAGGATGGTCGACTGCGCCTCGACGGCAAGCTGGCGGTCGATCTTGAGCCGCGTGAACAGTTCCTCTGTGCGGTAGCGCATCACCGTGTCCGACGACAGCGATACGAATTTCTCGCCGACCAGATCGTCGGCGGAGACCACCCGCTTCTTCGCCAGCCTGTGGCCGAGCGGCATGATCAGCACCGACCGCACCCGGCACAGCGGCTCGACCACGAGACCCTGGTCTGCGATCGGCAGGGTCGCCAGCCCGACATCGTATTGCCGGTCCGCCACGGCGTGCTGCAGTTCGCTACGCGTCTTCAGGTGAACGACGACGTTCAGCCGTTCATAGTCGTCCTGCAGCATCTTCAACGGCCGCGGCAGCATGCAGGTGCCGATCGCCGGCATGGCGGCGACGCGCAGCGTGCCGGCGCCGTGGGCGCGGATATTGTCGGCGGTGTCGCGGATCTGGTCGACCTCGTCCAGGATGCGCTCTGCGGCGTTGAAGAACTCCTGCCCCTCCGGCGTGATAGCCAGCCGGCCGCGGTGGCGGTCGAACAGGGTGAAGCCGAGATCGTCCTCAAGCTGGCTGATCAGCCGGCTGACCGCCGATTGGGTCAGCCCCATGATTTCGGCGGCCTGCGTCGTCGTGCCGGTGGCGACGACAGCCCGCATCGCCTCCAATTGTCGGAACTTCATGCCTGAACGGTCTCCTCCGGCAACCCGGACCTGAACGGCCCTGTTGTATTCCAGTTTAGCATAGTTCTAACCGATTATTGCATTTCGAAAAACCGCCCCGGCTGACTAATCTGCCATCTAAGGACAAGGACCGACCGGGGGGAGCGATGCTGAAGCGACTGGACCTGGCCTTCGCGGGCTTCATGCTCCTGGTCGCCGGCTTTTTCGCCATCTTCATCGACAGGCTCGTGGCGCCGCCGAAGATGCTGCTCGGCCGGTCGCTCACGGCCATCGAGCCGAGCCTCTTTCCGCTGATCACCATCGCCATGATGATCGGACTGTGCGCCACCTACATCGTGCTGACGCTGCGCGAGGACGAAACCGGGCCATGGGCGGCATCCGTGACCGGCGATCGTGCCAACTGGTTCCGGATCGGCGCGTTCTTCGCCATCCTTCTGCTCTACGCGCTGATGTTCCACGATGTCGGCTTCCTGGTCTCCACGTTCATCGCCATGAGCCTGCTTTCGCTGCTCGTCGGCAGCAGGAACATTTTCCAGATCCTGGCGCTTTCGACGCTTTGTCCGCTGGCGCTCTACATCCTGTCGACGCGCGTGCTGAAGGTTTCGCTGCCGGAACTCAGCCCGATCGAATTCGCGCTCGCCGCGGTCCTCGGTGGCTGACGATGGGATCCCGGCCGTCAACCGGCATTGTGGCCAGCGATGATTGACCAGTTCATCCAAGGCTTTTTCCTGGCGTTGCGGTTCGACACGTTCCTGATGATGGCCGCCGGGCTGTTCTTCGGCATGCTCGTCGGCGCCCTGCCTGGTTTCACCACGCTGATGGCGATGGCGATCCTGCTGCCGGTCTCCTTCTTCCTCGATCCGATCGTCGGCATTCCCTTCCTGCTCGGCATCTACAAGGGCGGCATCTTCGGCGGCAGCATACCGGCGATCCTGGTATCGATGCCCGGAACCGGCGCCGCCGTCGCCACCACGTTCGACGGCCATGCGCTGACCAAGAAGGGCCAGTCCCGCAAGGCGCTCGACATCGCGCTGTTCTCGTCGATCTTCGGCGATTTCAGCAGCGACATTTTCACGATCCTGATGATCTTCCCGATCGCGCTGCTGGTCATGCAGTTCGGACCGCCGGAACTGGCGGCGGTCCTGTTCATGAGCCTCGTCATCATCGCGGCGACGTCCGGAGGCAACCCGGTCAAGGGCCTGATCATGATGACGCTCGGCCTGTGGCTGTCATTCGTCGGCACGGACCCTCTCGGCGGTGTCGAACGCTTCACCTTCGGGTTCTTCGAACTGAGGTCGGGCGTTCCGCTGCTGCCAATGCTGATCGGCGTCTTCGCGCTGCCGGAGATCGTT
>DATHRP010000133.1:0-5694 GCA_035465195.1 Afifellaceae bacterium
GCGAGGATCCTTTCTGGGTCGTGGAAGAGCGTGAGATCCTCCACGGGGCTTCCTTTTGACCAGACTATGTCGGGCAGCGGAACTCAGTTCAACACGCCCAGCTTGCCCGAGGTAGGACTCACTGATTCGGTACAAACGTCCTTGGCTCGATAGAAATCTGGTCCAGCCGGCCCTTTCCATCACCGGGAAACGAATCGGCTTGC
The DNA here is from genome assembly GCA_035465195.1 of Afifellaceae bacterium. Lineage (GTDB taxonomy): Bacteria > Pseudomonadota > Alphaproteobacteria > Rhizobiales > Afifellaceae > CAMYKZ01. The sequence continues at coordinate 204 of DATHRP010000133.1, forward strand.
CCGGGAAGACCTTTTGCACCACGGAATCTTTCACCACCACGACACCGTTCACCAATACGTAAGGTATGCCGGTAGAGGGCAGCGCACCCTTGCCTGGCTCGTAGGTGCTGTTGTCAGTGACCGTGTCCGGGTTGAAGACGACGATGTCGGCGTCAGCACCCACCTGCACCCGGCCCTTGGTCCTGAACTGGGCGATGCCGCCCAGCTCAGCAAAGTACTTGGCGTGCAGGTAGCTCATCTTGGAGATGGCCTCCATCAAGGGCATGATCTTTTCTTCGCGAACCATGCGCAGCACCTTGGCGCGCGTGCCTGCGCTACGCGGATGAACTGACTTGCCTTCGTAAGGGGAATCCCAAGGGTAGTAGTTGAGCTTTTCATCCTGGATAGCCATGCCGTCAGAGACAATGACGACTCCCGGCGCGGCCAACCATTTACCGATCTCTTTCACTGGATTGTTGTAAATCACAATCGCCCTGCCGGGATCGTTCTTGCGAACGTCCTCGTACATCGCCTTGTCCCAACGGGTGCCATCAAGGTTCGAAACGTCCGAATAGGTGATCCCCATTTGAGCCATGCTTCCTTCCGTAAGAATGTCGGTGGAAGCAATGGTGGAACCGGCCGCATATGGGTAAACCTCACCCCATACCTTGGCGCCTCGCTTTTCTCTTGCGACGTTAATGAACGGAATTGTGTACTCCCAGTCCATGTTGCTGTTCAGGTGTGACGCCAAGAAAGGCGCATCCAAAACCATGGCATTGGCCAGCATCTCCTGAATGCCCAGTGCTCCCTCGGTGGGGGGACGAACACCCGCAAAACGGACATGTCCATTTGCAACACGGCCGTACTTCGCCGCCAACTCCTGGTATTTATACAATTCGTACTGGGTAACACCTTTGGTCATATAACCGACGGGAATGCCCACGCCCAAGGCGCCTTGACGAAGGCCTTCGTCGACCAAGCCGAGGATCTTGGTCAACTCCTCCTTGTTGGGCAAGGTGGACGACCAGCCTGGCTTGCGTCCTGCTTTCTGGGCCTTTGCGGCGGCGGCACCTACCACTGAACGGAACAGTTCGCCCATGTCATTACCAGCAGCCGCTATTTCAGGACCGTCCAACACCGATACACGGGCAAGCGTTGCGAGCACGACCATGCCGTAGTTGCTCTGCGTTTTGCCCTCGGCACCTGCATACCATTTGGCGATATCGCCGGCGCCTGCTTCGAAATCCATCTGGGTAGTCAACCCATCACGCAAGTTAACCTTGCGACTGAACGGATCTGTGGCGTGCTGGTGCCCCTCGATAAAGCCCGGGGCGACGACGTGACCCTTGGCGTCGATAGTTTCCTTGCCCTTGATTGCGTCCTTCGTGATGGCAACAATCTTGCCGTCTTTTATTGCAACATTGCGCACGCCATCAAAGTTGGTCTCGGGATCCATGACCCGGCCATTCGTGATGACGATGTCGAAGTCCTGAGCGACCGCCAAGGGTGCCATCGCCATGTTTGCAGCAAGCGCCAGCAACAGCGCGAGTTGAATCTTCATCGTCGAAATCCCCAAGTGGGTGGGTGCGTGGGCGAGTAGGTCAGCCGCGAAACCGCTTCCCCGTTTTGGCAAACCAAGGGTGCGGCTCTCGGCACGGCCGTAACGGCCGGCTTTTCAGGTTGCTGTGGCATTAACGAAGGTTGCTCTTGTAAATCTTCCCGTCCTGTGAGTCCCTGCCGGTTGCGCGCGCCGCTACTCGCCGCGGTAGGCCTCGACCCCGGTCGCGTCGAGCGCGTAGCCGGTGGGAATGTCCGCGGCCCCGTCGACCAGATTGAGCTTGGGCGTTCCGCGCACGGTGCGCATGACGCCCTGAACCCACACGGGGGCGAAGGTGCCCGCGGCTTCGAAGCCCTTCGGCAGTTTGACGTGCACGATCTGGTTGGGCGGCGGAGTGGGCGCGTGGATGCACGCTCCGACATAGGGCACCAGCAGGAACTCCGTCACCTTCCGCCCGTCGGACTCGAGCGGCAACACATAGCCGGGCATCCGCACCTGCTGTCCGTTCAGCTTGTCGTTGACGGACTCCGCCGCCTGGCGGCGCTTCTCGGCAATCTCGGCGCGCTTGCCCAGCAAGCCGTCCACGTCGATCTTGTCCTTCTTCAGGCGGGCCACCGCCTCGTCGAGTTTCGCCTGCTGGGGCGGTTCGAGGGCTTCGCCTCGGGCCTTGATCTGCCGGGCAACGGCAACCAGGCTCAGGTCGAGCTTCTGTTCGCTCGACAGGCTCAGGAACGGATCGTCGTACTTCTCCATGGGCGGCACGAGGTCGGACCACTTGATCTGACGTGCCGATTCGCCCGATGCGGGCGCGCAGATGGCGGCGATGCAAATTGCCGTCACCGCGATGAGCCACTTCATTTCTTGCTCCAGCAGGATGAACTGCGAAGGCGCATTCCGACAGGGCCCTTCGTCAGGAGGCCGCTCCGCCGACCAGAGCTGCGCCCTGGGGAAGTCAAGCACGCGTTGGCCGGATGACGCCGGTGCCTGCTCGATCGCGTCAACGCCCGTCGCGAGCGTTCCGCGGCGCAGTCTCTACTTGACGAAGCGGGCGAAGGCCTGCAGCGCCTTCTCCGACGGGTGGTCGAGGCAGTACTCCGTGAATTCGTCCGTCGCCTTGCTCAGCGTTGCGGGGACGAAGATCGTGGCACCCTTCTTGCCCAGGAAGTAGCCATGCAGCGCGCCGATGGCGATGTTCCGGTCCTCGCCGGTCAAGCGCATGACGTCCTTGCAGAGATACGCCGCAAGGTCCTCGGTGCGCGCTTCGGGCGCGGCACTGCGCGCCTTGTCCTGCGCCAGCGCCGTCGGCGCAAGGCAAATCGAACTCGCCAAGACAGCGATCAACGCTGCAACGCCAGCCGAACTCTTCATCGTCAGCACCATCTCCGGTTGAAAGGTAAGCCTCGCTCAGTTTCGGTACAGGGTGCCGCGCATGCACGCGTCGTACACCTGCACGTAGGTCGAGTTCTTTATTGACGCCCTGCGCGCCCCACCCGCGACCGCACCCACGGCGGCGCCGCGCCGGGCGGAATCCTTGCCGCCGACGATAGCTCCGAAGACCGCTCCCCGCGCGGCACCGCGGGTGGCGCCGCCGAGCGCAGATCCCGCGGATCGCGCGGCCCGATCCGCCTCCGCCGCGCAGTCGGCCGGCGACATCCCCCGCGGCTGCGCGATAGCCGTGCTCCAGCCAATCACCAGGACGCACAGCGTGATCACACTGCGCAAGAGCAGGAATCGTGGCATCAGGTCCTCCTTTTTCGCGACGAAGCTACTACGTCGACAAGGTTCCGCCTACAAGTCACGCGACGCGGCCGCGGACCTCGAAGTTGCGACAGGGTACCGAGCCGCGGTTCCTCTGGCGAGGCAAGCAAGCCGGAATCGATATACAGATTTGACACAAAGCTTTCCCGCGGCCGCACGCGCCCGGGTCGTCTTCGCGGCCTCCAAAACAGCGTCGACGGCCGGAGGCCGTCACCCCCCACTGACGCGGTTGATGTCGGACGACACCGGAGACGCCGCCGAGTTGGATGTCGACAACCAGACAGTCGAACGCCGGCCTCGACCGATCAGCGAGGAAGCTCTCCGCCGACGGGTAGGACGCTGACCGGATGCCGGCCGCACGAAACATCCTGGCCATGGATCGGCACAGGCTCTCGTCGTCGTCCACCAGGGCGACACAGGCACCGGTCGTCACTGTGTTGCGCTCATCGCCATCGAGCCAAGAAGCTACAGCAGACGAAGCAGCGGAACCACGTCCCTTTGGGGACGGGTCGCAACCGGCCGGACGCGGTCGCTCTGCGTGCGCCCGGAGGTCAGCCTTCGCCGGGCGGAACGTCGCGAGCGACGAGCCCGGCCTCGTTGGTTCTTCCGTCAAAGATATTCACATTGCCGATGAGCACCTGCGTCGGCGACGGTTGCAGGCGTGAATGGATACATCCTCTACCGACTCGGCTTATCAAATACGGATCCGGAGACCGATATATCGTCCACCTTCCCTGTGGATCGAATAAAGATCCGGTGGTTGAATCGCAGGTAGTCGAGTTTGCCAGACGGATCCTTGAGCAACTCACCGAGGGCTCCCTTGTTCGGTCCTTCGGTGATGATGAACCATCCCTCGGCTGTGTTGGCCACATTGGCAGGCGCAGGGTCGGCGCCTGAGGTCAATGCAGAAAACTGGACAAACTCATATTTGCCGTCCTTTTTCCTGATCTCGACGTTTTGGGAATTACCCTTGAAGACGCCGACGAAGGGGTCGAGCACAGAAGGATTGACGCCAGCTGCGACCGCAGACTTGGGCTCAATTTTCGTGAAGGCTTTGACCATCGCGTTGGCAACCGATTTGTAGACCTCGACGCCGCGATCGCTGTGGACGAGAACGACGACGGCAAAGTCGTGGTCCGGAATCAACTGCAGAAAGGCACGAGTTCCGGGCCAGTTTCCCACGTGGCTAGGGCTGATGACCCCGTCGTACTTGTGGACGAACCATCCCAGTCCAGTGAAGTCGCCTGTCGATGCATCGACGGCCGGAGCGTGAGCGTCGGCCAGTGCCTTCTTGGACAGCAATTGGTTGCCAAATGCATCCTTCCCGTCCAGCTGAAAGCGGGCGTACTTCAACATGTCGCGAACCGTAGACCGGATTCCGCCGGAGGTTCCGGACTCAATGACCATCGGCACGAAGTACGGCTTGAGATTGCCGACTTTGGCGTCGTCATAGATCGGCGGATGACCGAATCCGTAGTTCTGGGCCGGAGGCTTGGTGCTGTAGTTGAAGGATGATGCATGCATCCCTAGCGGGGCGAACAAATTCTCTTCCACCAGCGTCTCGATCGGCTTTCCGCCGACATGTGACAGCACATGGCCAACGAAGGTGTAATTGGAGTTGTTGTACATCCAATATTGACCGAAGGGGTAGATCTGCTTGAGGTGAGCCCCCTGGAGCATGACCTTCTCGGTGATCGATCCACCCGGAGGAACGGGGAGGAACCCATGGTCGCCATCCCACCCCGTGCGATGGTGGAACAGGTCAACGACTCGCGCTTTGGACGTCGCCTCGGGATCGGCGACTCTCCACCACGGCAGGATGTCGACGACGCGCGCGTTCAAATCCAGTTCGGCCCGTTCGGACATCTGCATGGCCAGCGTCGCGATGAAGGTCTTCGACACGGAGCCGATTTGAAACTGTGTATCAGGGGTGACGGGCTCTTGGGTACCTACTTTCGTGATACCGACTCCGGTCATGTAGGAGTTGGCTCCATGGATGACGCCGACAGCAAATCCCGGCACATGCATTTTCTTGGTAAGTGCGGTGGCTTCGGCGACAACCGCATCGAAGGCGGCTTGGCCTTGCTCCTTTGTCATGAACTGTGGTTTTTTCTGTGCAAGTGCCGGTTGAATTGCAAACAATGACGAAATGATTACGGTGAATAGTAGTTTCATCTTTATTTCCGTTTAGAGGTT
>DATHRP010000134.1:0-2980 GCA_035465195.1 Afifellaceae bacterium
TCGCGCGAGTGGAAGAAGGTTTCCTCGTCGACCTCCTTGGCGTTGTGCGTGTGGCGCACGAAGATCAGGTCGATGCGGTCGTAGCGGCGCTTGAGGAACAGGTGCAGCAGCACGAAGAAACGCTTGGCGAGGTCCTTCTCGCGCTCGCCCATGGAGGCGGAGACGTCCATCAGGCAGAACATCACCGCGTTGGCGTTCGGCTCCGGGCGTTCCTGGAAATAATTGTATCGCACGTCGAGCGGGTCGATATAGGAGATCACCCGCTGCCGGCGCAGCATGGTCTCCAGCGCCGCGCGCAGGCCGTTCAGCTCGGCGCGCTGTTCCGGCGTCGGCTCGGCGAGGTTCTCCAGTTCGAAGATGCGCGCTTCAAGCGCCTTCGTCTCGGTGCTCTTCGGCCGTTTCAGCGCCAGCCGGCGGCCGAGCGCCTGGCGCATGGTGCGGCTGACATTGATGTTGGAGGGCGAGCCGGTGATCGAATAGCCGGCGCGGTGACGCTTCTCCGACTTCATCTCCTTCAGGCTCTGCTTGACGAGGTCGGGAAGCTCGAGGTCTTCGAAGAATATCTCCAGGAACTCCTCGCGCGACAGAGCGAACAGGAAATCGTCCTCCCCCTCGCCCTCGTCAGAGCCTTCCTTGCCGGCGCCGCCGGCGCCGGCCTGCGGCTTGTCGATCTTGTCGCCGGTGCGGAACGACTTGTTGCCGGTCGTCACATATTCCCGGTGGCCGCCCTGGCGGGAATGGCGGAACACCGGTTCGGCGATGCCGTCGGTCGGGATCGTGATATTCTCGCCGCGGTCGATGTCGGAGACGCTGCGGCCGCGGACGCTCTCGTCCACGGCCTTCTTGACGTATGAGCGGACCCGTCTCAGAAACCGCCGCCGGTTTCCCAGGTTCCGGTCCTTCGGGTTCAATCTCCTGTCGATGAAGTGGGGCATCGGCCCCGTTCTCCTTTACTGTCAGCCCGCCTTGTTGACCCTCATGTACCATTCGACCAGCCGGCGCACCTGGCGCTCGGTGTAGCCGCGCTCGGTCATGCGCTTGACGAATTCATGGTGCTTGGCATCCGTCTCCTTGTCCCGCTTGGCGCCGAAGCTGATGACCGGCAGCAGGTCCTCCACCTGGCCGAACATGCGCGCCTCGATGACCCGGCGCAGCTTCTCGTACTTGCGCCAGTCGGGGTTGCGGCCGGCATTCTCGGCGCGCGCCCTGAGCACGAATTTGACGACCTCGTTGCGGAAATCCTTGGGATTGGCGATGCCGGCCGGCTTCTCGATCTTGGAAAGCTCCTGTTCCAGGATCTCGCGGTCGAACATCTGGCCGGTGTCGGGATCCTTGTAGTCCTGTTCCTCGATCCAGGCGTCGGCATAGGCGATGTAGCGGTCGAACAGGTTCTGGCCGTAGTCGGAATAGGATTCCAGGTAGGCCTTCTGGATTTCGTGTCCGATGAACTCCGCGTAGCGCGGCGCCAACTCGGTCTTGACGAATTCCAGGTAGCGGCCCTCGACATCTTCGGGAAACTGCTCACGCTTCACTGCCTGCTCGACCACATACATAAGGTGCACCGGGTCGGCGGCAACCTCTTCGGTGTCGTGGTTGAAGGTTTCCGACAGCACCTTGAAGGCGAAGCGGGTCGACACGCCGTTCATGCCCTCGTTGACGCCGGCGGCGTCGCGATATTCCTGGATCGACTTGGCCTTGGGATCGGTGTCCTTCAGCGTTTCGCCGTCATAGACCCTGAGCTTGGAATAGAGCGTCGAGTTTTCGTGCTCGTGCAGCCGGGTCAGCACCGCGAAGCGGGCCATCATGCCGAGCGTTTCCGGCGCGCACTGGGCATCGCCGAGCGCGCTCTCGCGCAACAGCTTCTCGTAGATCTGCTCTTCCTCGGTGGCGCGCAGGCAGTAGGGCACCTTGACGACGCTGATGCGGTCGAGGAATGCCTCGTTGTTCTTGTTGTTGCGGAACTGGCGCCATTCGGCCTCGTTGGAGTGGGCGACGATCACGCCCTGGTAGGGGAAGGCGCCGATATTTTCGGTGCCGACATAGGAGCCTTCCTGGGTCGCCGTCAGCAGCGGGTGCAGCACCTTGATCGGCGCCTTGAACATTTCCACGAACTCCATCAGGCCCTGGGTCGTGCGGTTCAACGCGCCGGAATAGGAATAGGCGTCCGGGTCGTTCTGGCTCAGATGCTCCAGCTTGCGGATGTCGAGCTTGCCGACCAGGGTGGAGACGTCCTGGTTGTTCTCGTCGCCGGGCTCGGTTTTGGCGACGCAGACCTGGCGCAGCTTGGACGGGTTCATCTTGACGATGGAGAACTTGGAGATGTCGCCGTCGAACTCGTCGAGGCGCTTGACCGCCCAGGGCGACATCAGGCCGGTCAGCAATCGCTTGGGGATGTTGAACTTGTCTTCCAGGAGGTCGCCCATGCGGGCGGGGTCGAACAGGCCGAGTGGCGATTCGAAGACCGGGCTGATCTGGTCGCCGGCCTTCAGCACGTAGATCGGCTCGACTTCCATCAGGAGCTTGAGGATTTCCGCGACGGTGGACTTGCCGCCGCCGACCGGGCCGAGCAGGTAGAGGATCTGCTTGCGCTCCTCCAGGCCCTGCGCCGCGTAGCGGAAGTAGCCGACGATGCGCTCGATCGTGTCTTCCATGCCGAAGAAGTCGTGGAACGCCGGATAGACCTTGATCGTGCGGTTGAGGAAGATCCGGCCGAGTCGTTCGTTCTTCGCGGTGTCGATCAGCTTCGCCTCGCCGATCGCGGAGATCATGCGCTCCGCCGCCGTCGCGTACATGCGCGCATCCTCCCGGCACGCGAGGAGATAATCCTGCAGGCTCATCTCCTCCTGCTTCTCGCGTTCATAGAGTTCCGAGAAAATGTCGAAGACTTCGGCGGTCTGCGCGGTCATGGCTGCCTCTCATGCGAGCGGGGACAAACCAACACTAAGAGTGAACGAACAAGGTTAATAAGAGCTTAATTTCT
>DATHRP010000135.1:0-2393 GCA_035465195.1 Afifellaceae bacterium
GTCTGAAAAACGTCAAGCAGGTCACCATCCAGGCGAGAAATGCGAAAAATCTTCGCCGACCATGAATGAATGGCGGAAGATTCCCCAAGCCGAACAGCAGAATCGTCCGGTGGAAGACAAAGGCGCTGATCGGCCCCGCAACGAAAATGCGAGTGCATTTACCGACTTCGGCGCTTGAGCGTCGATCTCCTGCAGAAACGACTGGACTTCCCGGGCACGAAGAGCGTGCATGCGGTGTGCAAATGCTCGTCTGTTGACGGAGACGGCACCCCCCATGCCGATCGACACGGCAGCCGCAAATCAACTGACCGACGGCAAGTCGCTTCGTTGCCAAAGCGATGCGCGCGGCCGCGGCCATTGCGGATGCCGCCTCCGCGACGCGAGTAGCCGCTAACCTCCGGAAAGTACCGGCAGTTCGAATCCCCTTACAAGAGACAAAACACCAGTAATAACAGTGGCTTGGTGGATGGCGGTGCCGGCAGTCTGCAGCGAACCGGTCTCCCGCATTGATTACCCTGTTCTTCGGGAATTTACATCGAATTTTTGCAGAATTGGCCCCAAGATGGCATTTGAGGCACGCATAAGCCATTGGAATAGCGGCTGTTTTTGGAAAAATTCCCTAGACGACGGAACAGCGAAATTTTTCAGCCGAACAGGGACCCATATTCTGATAGCAGGGTAATCTTTCGATGAGCAGGGAGGCACGATTGAGCGGGACTGAACCGCCAGCTCAGTCATCGGTCTCTCCCTTGTTGAGCCGGGCAAGAGCTCTTTTCATCACCCGTGCAGGTGTGGTGTCCGTATTTCCACCGTGCTATTTGGATCCGTAAACGGAAGAGGTTGTGGGGCCCTGCGGTTGAAACGTGGCAACCGGACCGTCCGATCGCACGATCAGTGTCTGTACCCGCCGCGGCACCGGCACAATGGCCGTAGATGGCGGCGTGTCGGGTCTCTTACCTGCCCCAGAGAATTCGCCGGGTTCTCGTTCCGTGCTGGATTCGCTGACGTCGCTCTCCAGCCCGGTCACGACCGGCTGGGTTGCCGTCTCGGCCGGTGTTCGAACATTGCTCCACCGCCAATAGGCAAAGGAGGCGATATGCGCCACGATGGCCAAAACCAGCAGAGCAAACAGACCGGGAGCGCCACGAAGCCTGTACGGATTTACCGATGCATCGGCGCCGCATGCGGGGGGCATTGGGGAACCAAACCGGGGATTGCGGGTTGATGAGCGCCAGCATATCGACGGCTGGGCCGAACGCCGGCGGGTCACTCCGGCCCGAGCGCTAGCCACAGGAAGGATGAACCATGAGCGTCGCCCGTGTCACCGAAATCATCTCCGCCTCCCCGACCAGCATGGAGGAGGCGATTCGCGCCGGCGTCGAGCGCGCCTGCAAGACGCTCGACAACGTCAAGGAGGCCTGGGTCCAGGAGACGACGGTCAAGGTTGAGGCCGGCAAGATCACCGAATACCGCGTTAATCTCAAGGTCACCTTCGTGCTTGCCGACTAGAACCGGACGGTTCCGCCCGGCGACCGGCCAGCGGACATCCGGCAGGAGCGGGCCATGCGGTGGCGAGGCGGACGGCGCAGCAGCAATGTCGAGGACCGGCGGCGGCGCGGCTTTGGCGGGGGCGGCTTGCGGTTTCCACTTTCCTCGCGCACGCCGGTGCGCGCTGGCGGCATCGGCGGCATCGGCCTGCTCGTCCTAGTCGGGCTGTATCTGTTCCTGAACGGCGACCTCGGCGACCTGCTGCAGGAAACGCCGGCCGGCCGGCAGGAGCAGTCCGTTCCCGGACAAGCCCGCGGCCCCGCATCTGCTGGCGATGACGAACTTGCGGATTTCGTCTCGGTCGTGCTCGCCGATACCGAGGACACTTGGCGGGTGCTGTTCAGACGCGCCGGCGATCGTTACAGCGAGCCGACATTGGTGCTGTTTTCGGGCGCCGTGCGCTCGGCCTGCGGCATCGCCCAATCGGCGACGGGGCCGTTCTATTGCCCAGCTGACCGCAAGGTCTATATCGACCTGTCATTCTACGATGACTTGAAGAGCCGGTTTCAGGCGCCGGGCGATTTCGCGCAGGCCTATGTGATCGCGCACGAGGTCGGCCATCACGTGCAAACCTTGCTCGGCGTCTCGGAAAAGGTGCGCGCCGCCCAGGCACGGGCGAGCAGGGGCGAGGCCAACGCCATCCAGGTGCGGATGGAGCTGCAGGCCGACTGCCTCGCTGGGATCTGGGCGCATCATGCCGACCGCGCCCGCAACATTCTCGAAGGGGGCGATATCGAGGAGGCTCTGCGCGCTGCGAGCGCCATCGGCGACGACCGGCTGCAAAAGCAAAGCCAGGGATATGTCGTTCCCGACGCCTTCACCCACGGTACGTCGGAGCAGCGCAT
>DATHRP010000136.1:0-4607 GCA_035465195.1 Afifellaceae bacterium
ATCTTGTCCGACAGGATCGGCCGGACATAGGCGATATCGCCGCCGCCAAGCTGTGCGAACATCTCGTTCGGCATGGGCGTGTCGCGCTCGGTGTTCCGATTATCCATGACTTTGCTACTCCGGTTACTGGTTGCCCGCAGAGATTTCGATCTTGCGCACCTTGCGGTCCGGCTCGGGCCGGACGAGGTCGATCGCAAGCAGGCCGTCCTTGAGGTCGGCGCCGACGACATCCATTCCATCGGCGAGCACGAAGGTGCGCTTGAACTGCCTGGCGGCGATGCCGCGATGCAGGTAGTCCCGGTCGCTGTCGTCGGCCTGCTTGCCAACGATCGTCAGCTCGCTGTCGTCGACGGAGATGTCGATCTCGTCGCGGGAAAAGCCGGCCACCGCCAAAACGATGCGGATACGCGGCAACTCGCCGTTACTGGCGGCGATTCGCTCGATATTGTAGGGTGGGTAACCGTCGGACGCGCCGCGGCTGACCCGCTCGAGCGCCCTCTCGATGTCGTCAAATCCCAGGAGAAGCGGGCTGGAGAACCCGGTCTGTCTTGTCATGTCCAAAGCCCTCGCGGTAAGCGGCCTTTTATGGCCGGGCCCGACAAGGCACCCGGTCCGCATACCCTATATGGTTGCGCACGCGGGAGGGTTCAAGGCGCGGGTCCAAGACCCAATCCCTTGCAATGATTGGCGGAAATCCCGGGATCAGACCGGCTGCGCGCCGGTCAGACCCCGAAAGTGGTCAGCGCGCCGCCGGCGACGGTGTGGACGAGGCGCCAAGGGCCCGAGCAGTCGACGGCGACCAGGTCGGCGCGGCGGCCGGTTTCGATCGAACCGCGATCGTCGAGCGCCATTGCCGCCGCCGGGTTGGCGGAGATCAGTCTCCAGGCCGTGTCCAGCTTGGCGCTGCCGCGCCGCACCAGATCCTCGGCGGCATGCAGCAGGCTCGGGTAGTAATAGTCGGAGGCCAGAACGGTGCACAGGCCGTCCTCGATCGCCTCCACGGCGGACATGTCGCCCTTGTGGCTGCCGCCGCGGATGGCGTTCGGCCCGCCCATCACGACATGTTCGCCGTTGGCGACCGCATCCGCCGCGGCGTCGGGCGCGATCGGGAACTCGCTGACGCCCATGCCGAGCGCGCGATGGGCGATCCGTTCGGCGCGGCTTGCCTCGTCGTGGGCAAGCATCACCGCACCGTGCCGTCCGGCCAGGCCGGCGACCTCGCTGACTTTCGCCGCGACTTCGCCGGCGCGACGCTCCAGGGTATCGACCGCCGCCAGGTAATCATCGAGCGACACTCCGGCGCGCTGGGCCCATTTCAGAAGCTTTGTCCGGTCGCCGGACCGCACGGTCTCCAGCGTCGACGTGGCGTGGTCGTTGATCGCGATGGCCGGCGCCGGGTCGCGTGCGAGCCAGCGCTCCACGTCGCCGATGGCGTCGTGTGCGAAGGTCTCCCACCGGATCTGGACACGGTGATCGGCGGCAAGCCGCGGCCGCAGCGCGTCCAGCCCGTCCATGAAGCGGCGCGCGGCGGCGAGATTTCGCGCCCCGGGCTCCCACGAGACGGACAGCCCGTGGAAGGCGGTGGTGATGCTGTTCGCCAGCAACTGCCTGTCGACCGAACCCATGGCGATCGCGAAGGGGATATCGACGCCGGGGCGCGGATTGAGTTCCAGCTCGAAGGCATCGCCGTGGACGTCGACGATGCCGGGCAGCACGTGATATCCGCGGCAGTCGACGGTTACCGCGTCCTGCGCCGGCGCATCGGCGATCAAGCCGTCGGCGACATGGATGTCGGCGGTCCCGATGCTGCCGTCCGGTGCGAGAACCTGGCCACCCGCCAGGCGAACAGGCGTCTGCATCGTGCGTCTCCGGCAACCGGCTATTGCTTACCCGAATGCCGGTCGTTCGCTATATCGTCTGACGAGGGGGAATGGTGGAGCCAGGCGGGATCGAACCGCCGACCTCGTGAATGCCATTCACGCGCTCTCCCAACTGAGCTATGGCCCCGAAATCAGATTTTTTCCGGACAGTCCGTCCGGCGCGGCGCGGAACCTATGCCCGCGCGGCGCGAATTTCAAGCCCCTGATTGCCGAACTTTGCTCCCCTTTCAGCGATCGTCGTCGTCATCGACGTCGCCCAGGATATCGGAGACGTCGTCCCCGTCCTCGTCGTCGTCGAGGAACTTGTCGTCGTCGTCATCGTCGTCCTCGATCTCAAGATCGTCGTCGGGCAGGTCGGGAAGGTCCGGAACCTCATCGTCGTCGTCGTCCTCGTCGACGTTCGGATCGCCGACGACGACGTCGTCATCGTCGTCGTCCTCTTCGGCCTCTTCCAGCGAGATGACTTCGGCCTTTTCGTCCTCGACTTCCGTTTCGACCTCCTCGACTTCCGCCTCCTTGGGCTTTTCGCGGGCCGGTGCCTCGGGAGGTGTTTTCTGCCGTGATGCCAGCTCGAAGACCGCACCGCACGCAGGACAGACGATCGGATCGCGGTTCAGGTCATAAAATTTCTTGCTGCAGGACAAGCAGAGGCGCTTGGTCCCCAATTCCTCTTTAGCCACGGTGAGAGCCTCATTCTTGAAAGTCGCATGTCCCCTAGCCACCGGTGCGGCGGCTTGTCAAACTCTTCTTTCATTCCTATGGACACAAGCGTGACGCGCCCTTCCGGCTATGCTACGGCGGGTCCGAAATCCGCCGGCCGGCCGCAGAACGCCGGCCCTGTTCCTAACCGGCATCGATAGTCAGACCATGAACCACGCGTCCCCGTCACCGCTTGCCGCGACCCGGTCCGGACCGCTCAAGGGCCACATCCGCGTGCCGGGCGACAAGTCGATCTCCCACCGAGCGCTGATGCTCGGTGCGCTCACCATCGGCGAGAGCCGGATCGACGGCCTGCTGGAATCGGAAGACATCATGGCGACCGCCGACGCCATGCGCGCATTCGGCGCGACGATCGATAGGGTCGATGGCGAATGGCGTATCCACGGCCTTGGGCCCGGCGGGCTGCTGGAGCCGGAACGGGTGATCGATTTCGGCAACGCCGGAACCGGAGTGCGCCTGTGCGTCGGCATCGCCGGCGCGCATCCCTTCGCCACCACGTTCTGCGGCGACCCGTCGCTGTCCGGCCGGCCGATGGGGCGGGTGCTGGAACCGTTGATGGACATGGGCGCCGAGGTGATCGCGCGCACCGGCGGGCGCTTGCCGCTCACCGTCCGCGGCGCCGATCCGATGGTGCCGATCCGCTACCGGGTTCCGGTGCCCTCGGCGCAGGTGAAGTCGGCCGTGCTGCTCGCCGGCCTCAACATCGAGGGCACCACGACCGTGATCGAGCCGGTCGCCACCCGCGACCACACCGAGCGCATGCTGGCCGGCTTCGGCGCCGATATCGAGACGGAGCCGGACGGCGAGGGCGGCACGGTGATCCGCATCCAGGGCCTGCCGAAGCTGCAGCCGCAGGCCGTTATCGTGCCGTCCGATCCGAGCTCGGCCGCATTCATGATCGTCGCGGCGCTGCTGGTCGAAGGCTCCGACGTCACCCTGGAATCGGTGCTGCTCAACCCGTCCCGCACCGGCCTGTTCGAGACCCTGCGGGAAATGGGCGCCGACCTCACCGTCGAGAACGAGCGCCAGTCGGGCGGCGAGGAGATCGGCGACATCCGCGTCCGCCATTCCGCGCTGAAGGGTGTCTCGGTGCCGGCCGAGCGCGCCCCGTCGATGATCGACGAATATCCGGTGCTCGCGGTGGCCGCCGCTTTTGCCGAGGGCGACACCCTGATGCAGGGCATCAACGAGATGCGGATCAAGGAATCCGACCGGCTCGCGGCCGTGGCGGCGGGCCTCGCCGCCAACGGCGTCGAGTACGAAGAAGGCCCCGACTGGCTGAAGGTGACCGGGGGCGCCTGTCCGGGCGGCGGCACGGTGGTCACTCATCTCGATCATCGCATCGCCATGAGCTTCCTCGTCATGGGCCTCGCGTCCGAGCGGCCGGTGACGGTCGACGACGGCGCGGTGATCGCCACCAGCTTCCCGACGTTCACCGAAATCCTGGGCGGGCTCGGCGCGGAATTCGTCGCCACGGAGAATGCCGCATGAGCCGGAACACGAGCGCCGGGCTCGGGCAGCGCAGCCGATGGACCGGCTGATCATCGCCATCGACGGCCCGGCCGCCAGCGGCAAGGGCACGCTCGCCCGCCGGCTGGCTGCCCATTACGGCTTGCGCCATCTCGATACCGGCCTCACCTACCGCGCCGTCGCCGCCGAGCTGCTCAGCCGCGGCCAGCCGGTCGACGACGAGGCGGCGGCGCTGGACGCGGCGAAGTCCATCGACCTCGGTTCGCTCGACCGGGACATGCTCTCCCGTCACGAGATCGGCGAGGCGGCCTCGCGGGTGGCCGTCCTGCCGGCGCTGCGCCGCGCCGTGGTGAAGATCCAGCGCGCCTTCGCCGAGGAGCCGCCCGGCGCCGTGCTCGACGGCCGCGATATCGGCACCGTGATCTGCCCCGATGCGGACGTGAAGATCTTCGTCACAGCCACCCCGGAGGTCCGCGCCGCCCGCCGGGCCAAGGAATACCGGGCCGCCGGCAAGGCAGTCGACGAGGCCGCGGTGCT
>DATHRP010000137.1:0-1559 GCA_035465195.1 Afifellaceae bacterium
GAAATCAACACCTTGTTCGACGGCCTTAAGAGGCGATGCCGGCTGCGGCAGGCCGTGACCGTCGGGCGTCGGGTTTATAATCCGTCCGCTTCAGATGCTGCCGGCCTCGCGCAGGCCTGCGATCTCTTCTGCGGAATAGCCGAGGCTTTTAAGGATCGCTTCGGTATGTTGGCCGGCGAGCGGCGGCGGGGCGGCGATCCGGCTCGGCGTCCGGCTCATGACGATCGGCTGGCCGATCAACTGCGTGTCGCCGCGCTCATGGCTCTTCACCGGCTGGGCAATGCCGAGATGCTGTACCTGGGGGTCGCGGAAGACCTGGCCGATATCGTTGATCTCGCCGGCGGGAACGCCGGCCTCCGTCATCAGGGATATCCACTTGGTGGTCGGTTTCGTGCACGTGATCGCCTCGATCTCCTCGCCAAGTGCATCGCGGTTGTCCGACCGGCCCCCGGCTGTTTCGAAAAGCGGATCGGTGATCCAGTCCTCGCGTCCCACGGCACGGGCGAACCGTTTCCAGATATCCTCGCCGGTGACCGCGAGATTCATGTAGCCGTCGGCGGTCCTGAACACACCGGTCGGTATGGAGGTCGGATGGTTGTTGCCGGCCTGTTTCGGCACGTCGCCATCCATCAGGTAACGCGCGCCCTGGAAATCGAGCATGAAGACCTGGGCCTGGAGCAGCGAGGTTTGCACCCATTGCCCGTGCCCCGAACGCGTCCGCTCCATGAGGGCCACCAGGATGCCCTGCGCCGCCATCAGTCCGGCGCACAGGTCGGCGATCGGAATACCGACCCGCATCGGCCCGCCGCCGGGCTTGCCGGTGATCGACATCAGCCCGCCCATGCCTTGGGCAATCTGGTCGAAGCCGGGACGTCCGGCGTAGGGGCCATCCTGGCCGAACCCCGAGATCGAAGCATATACGAGGCCCGGATTGTCAGCCGAGAGCGATTTATAGTCGATGCCGAGCCGGTTCTTCACGTCGGGGCGGAAGTTCTCGACGATGACATCCGCCTCGCACGCCAGCTTGCGGAATATGGCCATCCCTTTGGCGCTTTTCAGGTTCAGCGTCAGGCTGCGCTTGTTGCGGTGAAGGTTCTGGAAATCGGGGCCGTCGCGCGGCCCGCCGAGCTCGGCGGTATCGGCCGGCGCCTCGACCTTGATGACATCGGCGCCCCAGTCCGCTAGCTGGCGCACGCAGGTCGGGCCTGAGCGGACGCGCGTCAGGTCGAGCACCCGAATGCCCGCCAACGCCGTGCTTGCGCGGGCTTCGCCGTTCCAGGTCGACGTTCGCGTCGTGCCGGCCGATCCGTCTGTTCCGGACATTGCTTGCTCCTGTTCGATGGTTCCCAGCACGGTTATCGGGATTGTCGGATGCTGGCAACGGCGAGCGGGTTCGGCGAGCGAATTGCGTGTACACGCCGCGCCGGCGGTGCTGTGTCCGGCGGTCGGACCTTTCCGGGAAGCTTGGGGTAGGGGCGATGACCTACGATATCCGCCAGACGGAGGTTCTTTGGTTTCAGCGAGCCGTCTTCCCGTAGCTTGATTTCGTCGCCGCTTCC
>DATHRP010000138.1:0-3648 GCA_035465195.1 Afifellaceae bacterium
GGTGTTACCCAAGAACAAGTGAGTAACCGGCCGGATCCTGGCGCCATTGCGCTCCAAGCCGATGCGGATCCACCGGACACCGTGAGCAGGGCGCCATCCCGGCCCAAACACACAACTTCACAGACACTAAAAAGACACAAGGAGTCCAATATGGAAGAACGACCCCTGCCAATTGCCGGCGACGCGGCAGTGATGGCGGAATATTTCGAGACGATGCGTCGCTTTCTGGAAACACAGGAAAACGTCATGTCGATGCTGACGGGCAATCAGTCTGCCATCGGCAGATCAATTCAGCATCGCGCACGACGTACAACAACCATGAACGCTTCGGCAGACGCCGTCCCGGCACTTGCAATCCCGAACCTTCGGGCTGATCCGGTGGATATCCCGACCAAGCCTGCGGCAGCAACAGCGCCCTCGGAAACCACACGGGCGTCTGGGAATGGCGCGAACGGAGCAAACGGTTCCCAGGTAGCGATCATGGCCGCCACAACGCCGTCGACCCCGGATGAGCCATCAGCGCAAGCGGGACAGGTTGACCGCGAAAAAATGACGGACATGCTACTCACGGTGGTCGAGGAAACGACAGGCTATCCTCGCGATATGGTCGGACTGGACCAGAATCTCGAGTCGGACCTCGGTATCGATTCAATCAAGCGCATTGAAGTTGTCGGCAACATGTTGCGAACCCTGCCCGAGAATTATGCAAATGCGCTGGGCGAGGACCGAAGTCAGCTCAATACCCAGCCAACGCTGAACGGCATGCTGGATATATTGAGCGCGCTTGCAGTCGAGGGGGCTGCGAACGGCCCTTTTGATCAAGCCGGAACGGGGTCACGGTCTGCTGTCGCCGGCCGCCCGTTCCGGCAGAATCCACGTTACAGCATCGTCGCGGCGCAGGAGGCTATCGTCGAAGATGCTATGCGCCGACTCAACCCGGGACACTTCCTGGTGACCCAAGACGCGGTCGGCGTTACCGAATCACTGACAAGTCAGCTTGCCGACCGGGGGTGCACCTTCACGGTCATCAGCGCGGAGACAGTGGCCGACGCCGACGCGTTGCTCGATTGGGTTTCGCAATGGAAGCCCGATCATCAAAGCGTTGCCGGCATCGTACACCTCACCCAGTTAAGTGCGGAATGGCTTGACATCAATGCGTCCCTCGACACATGGAGAACACAGCTACAGTGCAATGAAAAATCGCTATTCGTTCTGCTTCGCGAGTTGAATGATATTCTGGCTGATGATGCCCATGTGCTGACAGCCAGTGCTCTTGGCGGAACCTTTGGACGCTCCCCTAACACGGCCCGCGGATTGTCGATGCAGGGAGGCGGCGTAGGGGCGCTGAAATCGATATACGAGGAATGTCCGTCGCTCCGCGTTAAAGCCGTGGATGTCGATCTATCTCTATCGCCCGAGCGTATTGGTTCTATTCTACTCGAGGAAATGAAGCTGCTGGGAGGACCGCAGGAAGTAGGTTATCCGCAGGGAGACCTGACGGTATTTCGGACGGTCGAGGCCGACGTTGAGGCCGCCGGGATCCGGGCCGATTCATTGCAGAATGCAGTCATACTGGCAACGGGTGGCGCACGCGGTGTAACTGCCGAGGTCCTGCGTGAGCTTGCACTGCCGGGCAACACCCTGGTGCTCATCGGGCGCCACCCACTTCCGGCTGCGGATCCATCTTGTTTCGCTGCGCTTTCGACAGCTGACGAGCTGCGACAGCACTATATCTCCCAGGTACGCGCCGGAGAATCGAGCCTCAAGCCTGCTGAAATTGGCCGCAAGGTAAATGCTATCCTCGCCGCAAGAGAGCTCCGCGCCAATCTCGAAGACTTTCGTCGCGCCGGTGCAACGATCGAATACCACGCGGTTGATGCCACGGACGAGCATGCCATGCATAGCCTTCTGGAATCGATGTATGAACGGTTCGGCAGCATCACAGGGGTGGTGCATGGCGCCGGAGTAATAGAAGACAAGCTACTTGCGGACAAGACGGATGGCAGTTGGTCCCGCGTTGTCGAGACGAAAGTCTTCGGCCTGCTGCTGCTACAGCGATACTTGCGTCCGGAATCGCTGAAGTTCTTCAGTGTCTTTAGCTCTGTTGCGGGACGCTATGGAAATAGTGGTCAGTCAGATTATGCAACCGCAAATGAACTCATGAATCGACTGTGCTGCCAGTTGCGCGATCAATGGGACAACAAGGTCAATGTGAAGGCTTTTTGCTGGGGCCCATGGGGGCCGACGAAATTCGGTGCAGGTATGGTCACCGCCGAAACCCAAGCGAAATTTGCAGATAAGGGCGTCGCTCTGGTTACAGCCGAAGCGGGGCGCCGAATGTTTTTGGACGAACTATGCAATGAAGATGTTACCAATGTAGAAATCGTATGCGGTGAGGGTCCTTGGGAAGAGCGGGAGGCCGCAAAGGGAAAGATAGAGCGCCAAAATTCGGTGGTTACGCAGAAAATTGCCGGCCCGTTCCTTTATTGCGGGGTGAGTTCGAACTCGCCGCAAGGTGAACAACAAATTCGCTTTTTGCTCGATAGCAACCACTCCTATCTGGACCAGCATCGCATCGATGGTGTACCTATTCTGCCAGCGGCAGCGGCGATGGAAATCATGGCGGAAGCCGTCGGTGCATTGTGGCCCGGGTGGAAAGTCGTCGAAGTTAGTAATTGCCGGCTCCTCAAAGGCATAGAGGTCCGCCAGGGGGGACTCGAGCTTAATGTCATTGTAAGCCCGCCGACATATGGGAGCAGCGACGGCTTCGACGTCAACGTAACGTTGCGATCAGAATCGGACGATGGAAAGCCATTGTCTCACTACCGCACTGTATTGCGCCTCGCGCAGCAGATGCCGCCAAATTTCCAATATTCGCCAAATTTGCACGCCGAGAAGAGCCTCACTACAACGAAAGCCTATGACGAGTGGCTTTTCCACGGGCCGTGCTTCCAGGTGCTCAATAGCATTGAGGGGCTGTCAGCCAGCGGTGCCCGAGCCGTCGTTTCTGCGACACAACCGAAGCAATGGTTTATTAATGGCTCCGCCGAGCACTCCTCGTGGCTATTTGATCCCGCCGTCGTTGATTCGGCGCCACAAATGGCCATCCTCTGGGCGCGTGCATATAGGAATGCGACAGCACTGCCGACACGTTTTGGTCGCCTCATCCGGTACCAGGAGACCCTGCCTGAAACTATGCATATGGGATTCGAGTGCATCGAGTCGCCGGATCCGAATATCGTGCAGGCAAATGTCTATTACACCGATGGGGACGACCAGGTCGTCCTGCTGATTGAGGATATGGAGTGTGTTGCGAGCACAGCGCTCAACCGGCTTGGCGGCACATCCGAATTCTCAGAATCGGTTAGCGCGTAAGCCATGGCGACGGACCTCGAAACATTCAGAACGAATATTGCCGGTGCCGACGCCGAACCTGTAGCAATCATCGGCGTTGCTTGTATCTTCCCTCAAGCGCCCGACGTCGCGACATTCTGGCGCAACATATTGCATGGCGTGGACGCCATCGACATGCCTGACTCTGCTTGGGACGCGCAGCGATATTTCGATTCCGGCCGCATAAAGACGGCTTATGGAGGATATCTTAAGGATCTTTACCGTTTCGATCCGCGTGAGTTTGGCGTGATGCCC
>DATHRP010000139.1:0-3229 GCA_035465195.1 Afifellaceae bacterium
CTCGACCGCATGGGCTTCGGCTGGGAGCGCATCCAGGAGATCAATCCGCGGATCATCATGGCCTCCGTCAAGGGTTTCGGGCCCGGCAAGTACGAGGACTGCAAGGTCTACGAGAACGTCGCCCAGTGTGCCGGCGGCGCGGCCTCGACGACAGGCTTCCTCGACGGTCCGCCGTTGGTGACCGGCGCCCAGATCGGCGATTCCGGCACCGGGCTGCACCTGGCGCTCGGCATCGTGACGGCGCTCTTCCAGCGCGAGAAGACGGGCCGCGGCCAGAAGGTGCTGGCGGCGATGCAGGACGGTGTGCTCAATCTCGCCCGCGTCAAGCTGCGCGACCAGCAGCGCCTGGCCGCAGGACCGCTCACCGAATATTCTCAATATGGTGAGGGCATTCCCTTCGGTGAAGCCACCCCGCGGGCCGGCAACGATTCCGGTGGCGGCCAGCCCGGCCGCATCCTGAAGTGCAAGGGCTGGGAGACCGACCCGAACGCCTACACCTATTTCATTACCCAGGCCGCTGTCTGGGGCAAGATCTGCGACGTCATCGGCAAGCCCGAATGGAAGGAGCAGAAGGGTTACGCGACGCCGCCGGAGCGGCTCGACAAGCTGAACGAGATATTCGACACGATCGAGGCCTGGACGATGACCAAGACGAAGTTCGAGGTCATGGACATCTGCAATCCGCTCGACATTCCGGTCGGCCCGATCCTCTCCATGAAGGAGATCGCCGAGGATGAGGGCCTGCGCGCCACCGGAACGGTGGTCGAGGTCGACCACCCCGAGCGCGGCCCGTATCTGAGTGTCGGCTGCCCGATCAAGATGTCGGACAGCCCGGTCGAGGTGAAGCGTTCGCCGCTGCTCGGCGAGCACACGACGGAAATCCTGACCGAGGTGCTCGGCTACGAGGGTGACGACCTGCAGAGGGTCATCGATTCCGGCGCGGTCGGTGAAGTCCGCTCCATGGCGGCCGAGTAGAGACAAGTATCCGGGTCCGGAAACATCCGGACCCGCAAACGGGAATGAAGAGGGAGGAAGGCCATATGCGGATTGTCGTTCACGGTCAGCAGGCTTTCGGCAAGGCGGTTCTGGAGCGGCTGCTGGAGCGCGGCGAGAATGTCGTGGCCGTCTGCTGCGCGCCGACGAAGGAAGGCCGGCCGGAAGATCCGCTTGCGGAATTCGCCCGCGAGAAGGGCCTGCCGTTGCACCAGCCCGCATCGTGGAAGACCCCGGAGGCGCTCGAACTGATGAAGTCGTTCGACGCCGATGTCTGCATGATGGCCTACGTGCTGCTGTTCGTGCCGGAGGAGGTGCGCGACGCGCCGCGGCTCGGGACGTTCCAGTACCACCCGTCGCTCTGCCCGCATCACCGCGGCCCGAGTTCGATCAACTGGCCGATCGCCATGGGCAAGACCCGGACCGGCCTGACGATCTTCTGGCCGGACGACGGCCTGGACGAAGGTCCGATCATGCTGCAGAAGACCTGCGAGATCGGCCCCGACGAGACCCTCGGCGACGTCTATTTCAAGAAGTTGTTCCCGATGGGCGTCGACGCCATGATCGAAGGTCTCGACCTCGTCAAGGCCGGGATCATCATCAAGCAAGACCAGCGGCTCGATGACGGCTCCTACGAGAGCTGGTTCAAGAAGGACGCCGCGCAGCTCGACTGGTCGAAGCCGGTCGGCGATGTCTACAACATCATCCGCGCCGCCAACCCGGCGCCGGGCGCCTGGACGACGCTCAACGGCGACGAGGTGCAGGTATACGACAGCGCCCGCGCCGACGGCGACGGCACGCCCGGCGAGGTCGTTTCCGTTTCCGATGATGGCGTGACCGTGCAAGGCCAGGGCGGCCGTATCCTGATAAAACGCGTCCGGCCGAAGGGCGGCGACAAGCAGCCGGCCGCCGAATGGGCCGCCGCGGCAGGTGTGTCCGCGGGAACGAAACTGGGAAGTTGAACACGAGGCAGAGCGCGGTCCCCGGGGCCGGCTCGTGAGGGAAGTCTTTGATGTCCGATATCGAAATTGCCCGCAATGCGAACAAGAAGCCGATCCAGGAGATCGGCGCCAAGCTCGGAATCGACGCGGAGCACCTGCTGCCCTTCGGCCATGACAAGGCCAAGGTCTCGGCGGACTTCATCAAGTCGGTCCAGGACCGCCCGGACGGCAAGCTGATCCTCGTTACCGCGATCAATCCGACGCCGGCCGGCGAGGGCAAGACGACTACGACGGTCGGCCTCGGCGACGGCCTGAACCGGATCGGCAAGAAGGCGGCGATCTGCATCCGCGAGGCCTCGCTCGGTCCCTGCTTCGGCATGAAGGGCGGCGCGGCCGGCGGCGGTTACGCCCAGGTGGTGCCGATGGAGGACATGAACCTCCACTTCACCGGCGACTTCCACGCCATCACCAGCGCGCACAACCTGCTCGCCGCGATGCTCGACAACCACATCTATTGGGGCAACGAGCAGGAGATCGACATCCGCCGCGTCGCCTTCCGCCGCGTGCTCGACATGAACGACCGGGCGCTGCGCGAGATCGTCTGCAGCCTCGGCGGCGTGGCCAACGGCTTCCCGCGCGAAGCCGGCTTCGATATCACGGTCGCCTCGGAAGTGATGGCGATCCTCTGCCTGTCGAAGGACCTCAAGGACCTTCAGGAGCGGCTCGGCAGCATGATTGTCGCCTATCGCCGCGATCGCTCGCCGGTCTATTGCCGAGACATCAAGGCCGACGGCGCCATGACCGTGCTGCTGCAGCAGGCCATGCAGCCGAACCTGGTGCAGACGCTGGAGAACAACCCGGCCTTCGTGCACGGCGGCCCGTTCGCCAACATCGCACACGGCTGCAACTCGGTCGTTGCCACCACCACCGCGCTGAAGCTTGCCGACTACGTGGTCACGGAAGCAGGCTTCGGGGCTGACCTCGGCGCCGAGAAGTTCATGAACATCAAGTGCCGCAAGGCCGGCCTGTCGCCCAAGGCCGTCGTCATCGTTGCCACCGTGCGCGCGTTGAAGATGGGTGGAGGGGTCGCCCGTGCCGACCTCGGTGCAGAGAACGTAAAGGCGGTCGCCGATGGCTGCGCCAATCTCGGCCGTCACATCGAGAACATGAAGAACTACGGTGTGCCGGCGGTTGTCGCCATCAACCACTTCATCACCGATACCGACGCCGAAATCCAGGCAGTCAAGGACTTCTGCGCTTCGCAGGGTGCCACTGCCGTGCTGTGCAAGCACTGG
>DATHRP010000140.1:0-4926 GCA_035465195.1 Afifellaceae bacterium
GGCTTGCCGTCGGGCGGCAGCACCAGCTTGACCGTATCGCCTTCGGGGGCCTCGATGGTACCGCGGAAGCGGCGGCGGCTGCCGAAACCCCGGTCCGGCGCCAGCGGCGCCTTGAGCTCGATCCTGGCGAGATGCCCGGCCCAGCGCTCGAAATCCTGCAGCCTGACCAGCGGCCGGTCGATGCCGGGCGAGGAGACCTCGAGATGGTAGGCCCGGCCGACCGGGTCGTCCACGTCCAGTTCGGGCGAGATCGCGCGGCTCACCGCCTCGCAATCGTCGACGCCCATGGTGCCGTCAGGCCGCTCGGCCATGATCTGCACCGTCACGCCGTTCTGGCCGGTGGTGCGCACCCGCACCAGCTCGTAGCCGAGATCGGCGATCACCGGCTCGACGATATGGGCGATCCGCGCATCCAGCCCGGATTCGCGTATCAGCCTTTCGTTTGACTGGTCTGCCTCGACCATTAAGCCTCGACCGTTCCGCCTCGTTGCGCCGCCTGCGATAGCCCGCGTGGCGACGGGTGACGAAGGGCAATAAAAAAGAGCGGGACCCGGGGGACCCACTCTCGATTGCGTCTTCGAGAATTTGATGCCGATATAGTCCCGCCCGGCGGGAAATTCAAGACCTTTCGGCCATTTGCTTCGCCGAATCGATGACTGTCGTCATATCCGCGCGAACACATGCGCAGCGGCGGCGAAATCCGCCAGGCCCGTGCCGGCCGACTTGAACAGGGTGATCTGGTCGTGGAATCGCCGGCCGGCCTTTTCGCCCTGGCTGAGTTCGGCGAGGTCGGCGGCGATGTCGCTCTCGTCGATCACACCGGCGGCGAGCGGAAGCGCCAGGTCGCCGGTATCGGTAAGCGTGGCCCGGCGGTCGTCGACGAAAAGCCGCGCCCGGCGGATGCACGCGTCGTCGGCCTCGCGCATGTCCGGCCGGAACGATCCTACGAGGTCGAGATGGGCGCCGGGCTTGAGCCATGCTCCCTTAATCAGTGGCTCAACCGCAAGCGTCGCGCACGACACGATGTCGGCGCCGCGCACCGCGCCCTCAATATCGTCCGTCGCCGAAACCTGGAACGGATGGGCGGCGAGCGCCTTGGCCAGGCGTTCGGCCCGTTCGCCGGTCCGGTTCCAGACCAGCACCTCGCGGATCGGCCTGACAGCGGCATGCGCCTCGATCAGCCGCGGCGCCAGGCTGCCTGCACCGACCATCAGCAGCCGCGAAGCGTCGGGACGCGACAGATAGGACGAAGCCAGCGCGCTTGTCGCTGCCGTCCGCCAGGCGGTGAGCGCCTGGCCGTCGATGAAGGCGAGCGGCTCCCCGGTCCGCCCGGACATCAGCAGGTAGGCGCCGGAGCCCGCGGCCCTGTCGCGCTCGGCATTGCCCGGAAAAACGCAGGCGATCCCGACGCCCACATAACCGCGCTCGGAATGGCCCTGGCGGGCGAAATCACTCCACGCCGGTGCGAAATGCAGGTCCGCGTCCGTCTGGTCCGGCAGCGGGATCCGCAGGCGATGGCCGGGTGGTGAGACGACGCCGGAGCGGAACGCCGCTCGAAGCGATTCGATCAGGCTGGGAAAATCCAGGGCGTCGGCGATATCGGAAGCCGGAACGATCCGCATCTGACCGAACTGCGCCGGCCGGATCAGGCGCCGGCGTTTTCGTGCGGCGGTGCCAGCATCTTTGAACCGCTGTCCTTCGCCTTTTCCGCCCGTTCGGCACGGTTGCGCCAAAGTGCCGCGTCATGGCCGCGCTCGCGGGCCCGGCGGCGATACTTGCGCTGGCCGTTCCACATGACGAAACCGCCGCAGATCGCGCCCACCGCGAAGATCGCGAATCCGAGCTGGTAGAGCGGCAGGTCGATGGCCAGCTTGCTGTCGGCGCTGTCGAACGGGTTAAACGCGACGCGCACGACCTGATCGTTGGCCACGGCAAGCAGCACGACGAGGATGAACACCGGCAGCAGCAACAGCCATTTCAGCAGCGCCCCGAGCCGGTGGATCAAGAGTGGCCTCCGCCGTTCAGCCGTTCCCGCATGTCCTTGCCGGTCTTGAAGAACGGAACGTGCTTCTCCTCCACGGTCACGGTCTCGCCGGTCCGCGGATTGCGACCGGTGCGCGCCGGCCGGTTCTTCACCGAAAAGGCGCCGAAACCGCGCAACTCGACACGGTCTCCCTTCGACAGGGCATCGACGATTTCGTCGAGGATTGCGTTGACGACGTGCTCCACGTCGCGCTGGTAGAGATGCGGATTCCGTTCGGCAATGAGCTGAACGAGCTCAGACTTGATCATTGCCGCCCCCTAGCGACTTGACCTGACGATTTCCGAAGCCTGCCAAACAGATAGCAGGCCGTCAACCGTCAAGCGTTTCGGTACGATCGATTCGATGGCCGGATGGAATTCCGGTTCAAGGCCGACAAGGCGGGCGATCGTCGCCAAAGCCGACGTCGAAAGCTGGCCGAGCACGGGATCCGACTTGCGCCAGTTCTTCACCGGCAGTTCGGTGGAGATGTCCCGCGATTCGGCGAGCCAGGCCAGCGCCTCGTCTTCCCCGCCGATCGCGTCGACCAGGCGCTTTTCCAGCGCCGTGCGGCCGGTATAGATGCTGCCGTCGGACAGTGCGTAGGCCTGCGACCGGTCGAGGCCGCGCCGCTCGATCACCAGGCCGACGAACCAGTCATACGTGTCGTTGACCACCGATTGCAGCATGCTGAGCGCCTCCTGCGACGGTTCCGTGAACGGCGAAGGCTGCCCCTTCAGCGGGCGGCTCTTCACTTCCTCGAACTCGACGCCGACTTTGTCCATCAGCGTCTCGAAGTGGCCGAACTGGAAGATCACGCCGATCGACCCGGTGATCGCGCTCTCCCGCGCGATGATGCGGTCCGCGCCGAGCGCCGTCATGTAGGCGGCCGAGGTGCCGAGACCGTCGATGACGGCCACGACCGGCTTCTCCGCCGCCGCGCCGATCACCGAGCGGTAGAGTTCCTCGCCGCCGCTCGCCGCACCGCCGGGCGAGTTGATACGGAGCACGATCGCCTGCACCGATTTCGATTCCGCCGCGTTGCGGATCAGTTCGGCGGCATCCGGCCGGGTCGGGATGAACCCGTCGACTTCGATCCGGGCGATATGGTCGGCCTGCGGCAGCAGCGAGCGCCCGGATACCGCCGCCAGCAGCGCCAGCAGCGCCGTTATGCCCATCAGGAAGGCAATGACACGCCAGAACGTCGTCTTGCGCCTTAAACGTCGCCGATCAAGGATGACTTCGGCATCCATCGCGGCCTCCCCTCGTCTTAAAATTGTTTAGCGTCCATGGTTTAGCAAGTTCGCCACGGCGGCGGCAAGCTTTTCGGGTGTGAAAAATTCCCGCAGCGGGAAACTTTTACCTGAAGGCCGCCATTCCCGGCAATTGATGTGGGCGACGGCCCGGTAAGGCTGGCAGTCGGTGCGGCGCATCTGGTATGCGTTAACCATGCCGCAGCTTCAAAGCATCGATTCTCCGGGCCCGGTCCGCGCCGGACCGGCGACAGGGCCGTCCCGTCAGCCGGCCGGGCGCGAGGCGCTTCCGCCGGCCGCCGCGGATGCGCCCGCCACGCCGATGATGGCGCAGTACACGGAGATCAAGGCAGCCCACCCGGACTATCTGCTGTTCTACCGGATGGGTGATTTCTACGAGCTGTTCTTCGACGATGCCGTCGTCGCCGCCGACGCACTGTCGATCGCGCTCACCAAGCGCGGCAAGCACAGGGGCGAGGACATCCCCATGTGCGGCGTGCCCGTTCATGCCGCCGACGACTACCTCCAGAAGCTGATCGCCCGCGGCCACCGGGTCGCTGTCTGCGAGCAGACCGAGGATCCCGCCGAGGCAAAGAAGCGCGGTTCGAAATCGGTCGTCCGCCGCGAGGTCGTCCGTCTCGTCACCGCCGGCACCATCACCGAGGATGCGCTGCTCGATGCCGGGCGCAACAATTTCCTGGCAAGCCTTGCGGTCATTCCGGCTGGCGAGGGCGAGGAGGCACGCTGCGCCGTCGCCTGGATCGACATCTCCACCGGCGAGTTCCGGGTCGGCGAGACAGGCGAGCGGGCCCTTTCCGGTCTGCTGGCCCGCATCGAGCCGGCCGAGCTGATCGTGCCGGAGCGGCTGTTCGAGGATTCAGTGGCGCGGGCGCGGATCGAGCACGCGCTCGGCGATCGCGCGGCGATGCTCACGCCGCTGGCCGGCGCGTTCTTCGATTCCGGCCAGGCCGGCGGGCGACTGGCGTCAGCCTTCGGCGTCGCCAGCATGGACGCCTTCGGCGCCTTCAGCCGGGTGGAACTGTCCGCCGCCGCGGCGATCCTCGCCTATGTCGACAAGACCCAGATCAGCGCCCGTCCCCCCGTCGCTCCGCCGCGACGTGTCAGCCAGGCCGGCACGATGCGCATCGATCCGGCAACCCGCGCCAACCTGGAACTGTTCCGCACCCTGTCCGGCAACCGCGCCGGCAGCCTGCTGGCCGCCATCGACCGAACGGTGACGGCTGCAGGATCGCGGCATCTGGCTGAACGCCTCGCCAGCCCGCTCTGCGATCCGCAGGCCATAAACCGGCGTCTCGATGCGATAGCCGCCCTGATCGCGGATCCAGGCCTGCGTTCCGACATCCGCGACCGGCTGAAACAGGCGCCGGACCTGCTGCGCGCCCTGTCGCGGCTCGGGTTGGAGCGCGGCGGTCCGCGTGACCTGCAGGCGGTTCTCCTGTCGCTGCAGGCGGCCGCCGGCGTACATGACCTGATCGCCGATACCGGCGCGGAGACAGGAAGCGAGATCGCAGATATCCGCGACCGGCTGGGGAGTCTGCCGGACGGCCTGGAAAGCCTGCTTTCAGCCGCGCTTGCCGACGATTTGCCCCTGCTCGCCCGCGACGGCGGTTTCGTGCGCGCAGGATACGACGC
>DATHRP010000141.1:0-2078 GCA_035465195.1 Afifellaceae bacterium
GTTGAACGAATAGATGATGAGCAGGACGATAGGCAGGTAGAGGAACGAGAACCCGGCGACCAGCGAAACGATGTTAAATTTGCTCAGGCCGCGGTTCATCACTTCGCCTCGCGCGATTTGGCCTGAACGTTCTGGAACAGCACGATCGGTACGACGAGCAGCAGCAACAGGATGATGGCGACAGCACTCGCCACCGGCCAGTCGCGATTGCGGAAGAACTCGACCCACAGCGTCTTGCCGATCATCAGCGTCCTGGATCCGCCGAGTAGATCGGGGATGACGAATTCGCCGACGGCCGGAATAAAGACCAGCAGCGAGCCGGCTGCTATCCCCGGCCAGGAGAGCGGCAGAGTGATCTGCCAGAACGAGCGGATCGGGGGCGCACCGAGATCGGCGGCGGCCTCCAGCAGCGAGCGGTCGAGACGCTCAAGCGTCGCGAAGATCGGCAGCACCATGAACGGCAGGTAGGAATAGACGATGCCGACATAGACGGCGAAGTCGGTATTCAGGATGGCAAGGGGTCCGGAAATCAGTCCGAGCGACATCAGGAACTGGTTGAGCAGGCCCTCCGGCTTCAGGATTCCGATCCAGGCGTAGACGCGGATCAGGAACGAGGTCCAGAACGGCAGGATCACCATCATCATCAGGAGCGTCTGCATCCGGCCCGGCGCGCGCGCCATGGCATAGGCCAGCGGATAGGCGATCAGCAGTGTGATCAGGGTGGAGATGAAGGCGATCCGCAGGCTGGACAGATACGAGTTGATGTAGAGCGCATCCTGGGCGAGGAACGCATAGTTGCCGAACGACATCTCACCGATCTTGTCGAAAAGCTCGCCGAAGCCGCCAAACACCGGCCGGTAGGGCGGCATGGCGATCGCCGTTTCCGACAGCGAGACCTTGAAAACGATGAGGAACGGCACGAGGAAGAACAAGGCGAGCCAGAAATAGGGTATCCAGGTCGCCACCCGGAGCATGAGTGGAACGCGCGGACTGCTAGCCATGGTCGGCGGCCCCCGAGGCCTGGCGCCGGACAGCGAGCCAGCCTGAAGCGACAAGAACCACGAAACCGGCCAGGCCAATCGGCGACAGCGGATCGGCGACGACCAGGAACAGGCCGGTCGAGATCGCCACAAGCATGACGGGCGGCGGACGGTGCGTCACAGGTTCGTCGCGGCCGGTGCGCCGTGCGGCGGCGTTGAGCAGGATCAGCACCAGCGTGATCAGGAACGGCAGGAACATCATCGCCAGCAGGTAGACCATCGCCAGTTCGCGGCGGGTTATGGCGAGGCCCGTGAACACGGCCATGGCGAGCGCCACGGCGCCCATCATGTCCGCGCGGCGGAACCATGCCGCACGTTCCCGGCCGCGCTCGATCCGGTCACGCGGATCGAGTGGGTTGTAACCGAGGCTGGGGCGCTCGTCCGACATTGCCGCGCCTACCGGTCCAGGAGGATGCCGGCATCGTCCGACCAGCTCAGGGTGACGTTGTCGTCCCAGCTCAGCGGATGTTCGAGTTCGCGCGCTTTGTTGAGCTGGCTGACCCGGATCATTGCGCCGTCATCGAGGCGCACGTGATAGACTGTCATGTCGCCGAGATAGCCGATGTCCCAGATCTTGCCGTCGATCCGGTTCGGCGTCTTCTCCGCCCCGCCCTTAGCCGGTGCGAGCGTTATCTTCTCCGGGCGGATTGCGAACCAGGCTTCGGCGCCGGGAGGGAACATCAGGTCGCTGTCGGTCTCGACGATGAAATCGGCGCCGACACCGAGACGCACCCGGGGACCCGAGATATCGTAGACGACGCCGTGGAACAGGTTCACATCGCCGATGAAATCGGCGATGTAACGGGTTGCCGGCGCCTCGTAGATTTCAGCCGGCGTCGCCACCTGGATGACCTCACCGTGATCCATCACGGCAATGCGGTCGGCGACCGTCATCGCCTCTTCTTGGTCATGGGTGACGATGATGAAGGTCAGGCCGAGCTGTTCCTGGATGTTGGAGAGTTCGAACTGGGTCTCCTCGCGCAGCCTGCGGTCAAGAGCGGCGAGCGGCTCGTCGAGCAAGAGCACCTTCGGCCGTTT
>DATHRP010000142.1:0-4285 GCA_035465195.1 Afifellaceae bacterium
GCCAGGGTAACGAGGCGGGTTCGATTGTTGCGGCTTTCCTTGATCATCGTGGCTCGGTGTTCCTCGCCGCCAGTGGCGGCCTGTTGGTGAACGGCCGATTTTGGCAGATCGGCCGCACTAACGCACAACCCGCATTTGGCGAACGGCCGTTTGGGTTGTATTTTCGGGGGTATGGTCAGGAAGACGCTTACGGAGCTTGCGACCCTTTCTGTGGCTGTCCTCGTCGTGTCGGCGTGCCGCGCCGGCGACGCGCCGGTGTCTTATCCTGCAGCCAATCTCGCTGCCGATAGCTATGAGCCCGGTCCCGGCTGGCGCCTGGTCTGGTCCGACGAGTTCGAAGGGTAGACGCTAGAACCTGCGAAATGGAAACGCAAGGTCCTGGAGGCCGGCCGCTTCAACGGCGAATGGCAGCGCTACACGGACAGCAGCCGCAATGCCTATATCGACGACGGCTGCCTCGTCATCAAGGCCATTCACGCAGGCGAGTCGCATGGCCCGGACCAGTACACGTCGGCGCGTTTGCACACGCCGCCGGAGAATGGCTGGACGTATGGCAGGATCGCGGCCCGCATACAGCTGCCGTACGGTCAGGGCATCTGGCCGGCCTTCTGGATGCTGGGCTCGACGATCGACGAAAACGGTGGCGACACGCCGTGGCCGCAAGCGGGCGAAATCGACATCCTGGAACTGTACGGCTCGAAAGACAACGCGGTCGTCGAGGCCAATATCCACTACGCTGGCAAGTCAGGCGCTCACGCAGACATGGGGGCCGTCGGCACCCGGCTGGAACAGGGGATATTTGCCGACAATTTTCACGTCTTTGAAATCGAGTGGGACGCCGGCAGCATCGATTGGTTCGTCGACGGCGAACGATTCGCATCGGCGCCGATTGTCGCGGAGGAATTCTCCGAGTTTCACGAACCGTTCTTCATCTTGCTGAACGTTGCCGTCGGCGGCAGGGGCGCCGGCCCGGCCGATAACTCTACGCAGTTTCCGCAGACGATGTATGTCGACTGGGTGCGCGTCTACCAGTAATCAGCGGCCTTGCACGCGGAGTTCGACGCGCCGGCTCTCGGCGAGACCGTTCGCGCTCAGGTCGGCCGCACCCTCGTGCGATTCACCATAGCCGCGGGTGTCGAGACGCGCGCCGTCGACGCCGGCCTGCTCGAGGTAGTTACGCACAGCTTCGGCACGACGCTCCGAAAGCTTCATGTTGTAGCTTTCGGGCCCACGCGAATCCGCGTAACCGGCAATATCGACACGCAGGTCGGGATGACGTTTCAGGACTGCCGCTGAATCGGCGAGCATGCGTTTGGCAGTTGCGAGAAGCACGGCGGAATCGAAGCCGAAGTAGACGTTCTCCAGCTTGACGATTTCGCAGCCCCGGGCATCGACCTTCACGCCTGTGGGCGTACCCGGACACTGGTCGCGACCATTGGCAACGCCATCGCCGTCGCTGTCCACCGGCGCGGCGGCTACGACGACGCCGGCATCCGGTTCGGGCTCGCCGGGTGCCGCCATGGGAGCGGCCGCACCGCCGCCGAAGTTGTACTGGATGCCGAGGGAAATGATCCCGTCCGTCAGGGAATCGTCGCTATCGAAGGCGTGGCGGAGGCGTGCCTCGGTGCGCAGTGACCAGGGGCTGTCGCCGAATCGAATCTTGAACCCGAGGCCGCCGGTGGCCGTTACGTTGTTCGCCGTCGAATCGGCGGGCGGCAACCCCCCGAAGTCGGGCGCCCCCACGTCGGCCTGCAGGTAACCGATCCCGCCGATGACATACGGCGAAAACAGGCTGTCGGGAAGGAAGTTGCCGATGACGTTGAAGCCAAGTTCCAGGTGTTCCTGTCCCGGGAAGCCATCGATGTCGTGGTAGCCGAACAAGCCCTCCAGCGCGAGGTGCTCGCCCATCTCCCGGCCGACCTGGATCTGCCCGCCGGCAATGGAATCGTCAATGAGCCGATCGCCATCGTCGTCGGTATAGACAATTGACGGCGCTATGTACCACTCGCCCTCTTCGGCCTGCACGGCAAAGGAAGCTACGAGAAATGCGGCGAGGATCGATGCTCTTATTAGTCTGGTCACGTCGCGCGGTTCCGGCTGATCGTAAGAAATCAAATGTAGACCACCCGGTCACGCAGAACTGTGAGGCGAATCACGTGCCGGGCACGCAATATGTCAAACGATACACGATTGTCCAGGGCGTCACAAAGCGGAACCGCGGGCTCGCGGCGGGCTCTAAGTCCGGAGAACCATGAACTTCCGTCAGCTGCAAACGATCTTTGCCATCGTGCTCCTGGTCGCCGCCGCAACGTCGTCCACCGAAACGCTGCATGGCGAATTGAGCCTCTCGGCTACGGCACACGAACTCCTCGGTGATGACGCCACCGCCTTGTTCGGCAGTGCGATCGACCCGAACGAAGTCGCCGAGTGGGAGCTGTACGTTCCCCGGGATTACGACCCCGGCCTGCCGGCGGGCCTGCTCGTATTCATTAGCCCGACCGATTCCGGAAGGATGCCTCGCCGGTACCAGCCGGTATTGGACGAACGAAACCTGATCTGGATTGGCGCCAATCATTCCGGCAACCGGGTTCGTGTCGCCCGCCGCGTCAGCCTCGCCCTGCTGGCGACGGCCCTTGCAGACAGGCATTACCGGATCGACGCCTCACGCGTTTACGTGTCGGGCTTCTCCGGCGGCGGACGCGCGGCCAGCGCCATGGCCCCGGAGTACGCGCAGATTTTCACAGGCGCCATCTACATCTGCGGCGTCAACTTCTGGAACGGGCGCAAGCCGAAAAGGCTGGACCGGGTCCGGCACAACCGCTACGTCTTCCTGACCGGTGACAGGGACTTCAATCGCGCGGAAACACGCAAGGTGCACCGCGCCTACCGGCGGGCGGGCGTCACGAATGTCCTGTTACTGGAAGTGGCCGGAATGGACCACCGTATGCCACCGGTCGAGGATCTCGCGACGGCGATCGATTTCCTGGAATAAATGGGGTCAGACCACCGTAAGTTATTGATAAGAAAAGTCTTTGCCGCCCGAAACACGCCCAGAACGGCGTTAATAGCCGCTTTTTGGTGGCAAAAATGCGTTCACATCGGTTCTGACCTGCGCGCTTCGGCGCTTAAACCCGCGTTTTTTACGCCAAAAAGGCGGGTTTAAGCTCCAATAATCGCTCGCACAGCGTGTGTTTCACTTTCAGATCTGTGAGTTACGACGGTCCGACCCCGGCTTCCCCGGCTTGGCTGGCACGCTCGGATGCTGCGAAAATGGCGCGCATGAGCCTGGCGCCGCACAGCGAGTAGAAACCCGTGCTCCTGGAACGGCAGGCGGCCATGGAGCAATTGGGGCGTGCGCGAGATCTCGCGATAAACGACAGCGGGCGGACCGTGCTGGTCGTCGGCGAAGCGGGCATTGGCAAGACGAGGCTGTTGGAAGCGTTTGCCGGCACTCTGCCCGCGGATGCGCGCATTTACCGGGGCGGCTGCGAGGCGTTGTTCGCACCGCGCCCGCTCGGGCCATTATTCGATATCGCCGAGGAGATTGGCGGCACTCTTGCCGACTTGCTTCGATCCGGCGCAGACAACCACAGGATTTACACGGAGTTCGTCACGCTGATCGAACATTCAGACTTCGACGATGCCGTCTTCATCATCGAAGACGTACACTGGGCCGACAATGCCACGATGGACTTCCTGAAGTTTGTCGCACGCCGCATCTCGAGGAGCAAGTGCCTGCTGCTCGTGTCCTATCGCGACGCCGAACTCGGCGTGAACCATCCTTTGCTTTATGTTCTCGGCGACCTGCCGCACGACACGACGAGCCGCATTAGCCTGGAAGCCTTGTCGCTCGACGCGATCGCCGAGCTGAGCGATCTCGACAGGCGACGGGCGCAGGAAGTCCTCGACATAACCGGCGGCAACCCCTTCTTTGTCCGGGAGTTCCTGTCCAGCGGCAATGTGAAGGTCCCGGCGACGGTTACCGACGCCATACTGGCAAAGGCCGCTCGCCTGTCGCCGGATGCACGGCTGCTGCTGAACCTGGTTTCCGTCGTGCCGGGAAAATGCGAAGTCCGGTTCCTCGAGGCAGCATTCGAAAACGCTCTCGACCTGCTCGACGAGTGTTCGGAAAAAGGATTATTGACCATCGATCGCAAGTTCGCGGCGTTCAATCATGAACTCGCGAGACTGGCGGTCGAAGATGCCCTGCCCGCCGGGCAACGCAGCAAATGGAATGTGCACATGCTCGACACGCTTCGGACGAACCAGCCGGAGGCGACAGCCC
>DATHRP010000143.1:0-3311 GCA_035465195.1 Afifellaceae bacterium
AAAGAACTGGCGGAGCAGGGTAACGGGTCGCCGCCTTAGGTCTTGCCGGTCAATTGACGGTAGGTTGTGTCAAGCGCTTCGACCTGTTTTCGCGTCTGGTTCAGGTCTCCGCTGTTGTCGACGACATCGTCCGCGATCGCCAGTCGTTCGTTGCGGCTCGCCTGTGCCGCAATCATGCGGCGTGCCTGTGCGACGGTCTCGGCGTCCCGCGAGAGAAGGCGCTCCATCTGTGTCTTCTCATCGCAGTCCACGACGACGATGCGGTCGACAAATTGTCGTAACGGCGAACCGACCAGCAGGGGTACGACGATCACCGGGTAGTCTCCTGTCAGTTCCGCGGCCTGACGGCGTGTCTCGTCACCGATGCGCGGATGGAGGATTGACTCGAGATCTTTTCGAGCCGCCTCGTCAGAAAATACGATCTGCCGTAATGTGCCACGGTCCAGTCGTCCGTCCTCTGCAAGCACCTCGCTGCCGAATCGCTGCCTTATATCGTCGAGGGCCGGTCGGCTCGGTTCCACGACCTCTCGTGCGATGACATCGGTGTCTATGATTTGCGCGCCGAGTTCGGCGAACATCGCCGCGACGACGGACTTGCCGCTGGCGATTCCGCCGGTGAGACCAATCCGCAAAGGTCGCTTTTGATCCTGTAGGTCCAATTAGATCAGCGTGTCCAGGTACATCCTGGCGATGATGTCACCCCAGAGCATCGTGATCCAGCCCGCGGCGGCGAGGTAAGGCCCGAATGGCATTGGCACACTGCGCTCGTGGCGGTTCAACGCCATCAGCGTCAGGCCAACGAGCGCGCCCACGATGGCAGACATCAGGATGATCATCGGCAGGGCCTGCCAGCCCAGCCACGCGCCAAGGGCGGCGAGCAGTTTGAAGTCGCCGTATCCCATCCCCTCTTTGCCCGTGACCAGCTTGAACAGCTGATAGACGCTCCAGAGGCTCAGGTAGCCGGCTATGGCACCAACAATCGCATCTTGCGGTGCTATGAACAGCGTATCGGCGCCGGCAAGGGGATGGAACAGGCTGAGCGCGAGCCCCAACCACATCAACGGCAGCACGATTGAATCGGGTATCAGCTGGGTGTCGGCGTCGATCATTGTGACCGGCACCAGGGCGAGCGTGAGAACGATCGCCATGACGGCTTCCATGCCGGGTCCGAAATGCCAGGCGCAGACCGTCGCGAGGATGGCCGTGGTCAATTCCACAACCGGATAACGCGCCGAGATCGATTCCTTGCACATCGCACAGCGACCACCCAGCAGCAGGTAACTGACTACCGGAATGTTCTGCCAGGCCTTGATCATCGTGCCGCAGGATGGGCAGCGGGACCGAGGCACGATCAGGTCGAATCGCCCACTGGGCAGCGCTTGTTCCGGCGGTGTCCTGGCAAGTTCTTCGCAATGCTCGCGCCACTCCCTTTCCATCATGATGGGTAGTCTGTAGATCACGACATTCAGGAAACTGCCGATCACCAGCGCGAACGCAAACACGACGGCGATAAAGAGCAGGGGAGATTCGTTGAACAACTCGAGCATTCGCTGGCTCCGTTCCTGATGCGCGGGTTCAAAAAGAAAACGGCGTTCGGAGTGTCCTCCGAACGCCGTGGATTTTCAACTCGGCGAACGTGCCTAGACGACGGCGCCCAGCTTGAAGATCGGCAGGTACATCGCGACAACGAGGCCGCCGACGAGCACGCCAAGAATCGCCATGATCAACGGCTCCAGGAGGCTTGAGAGGTTATCTACGGCGTTGTCGACGTCTTCTTCGTAGAAGTCTGCGACCTTACCCGACATGTCGTCGAGAGAGCCGGATTCCTCGCCGACCGCGATCATCTGGATCACCATGTTCGGGAACAGGTCCGTGCCTTCCATGGCAACCTGCAGGCGCTGGCCGGTGGCCACCTCGTCGCGCATCTTGAGGACGGCCTCCTCATAAACGATGTTACCGGTCGCACCGGATACCGATTCCAGAGCCTCTACCAGCGGGACGCCGGCCGCAAACATCGTCGACAGCGTCCGGGCATAGCGCGCGATGGCGGCCTTCTGCAGGATCGGGCCGATCACAGGCGTCTTCAGCATCACGCGATCGAGAAAATGACGGAAAGGCCTGGAACGTTTCTGGAAGTAGATGAATGCGCCAATACCGCCGCCAATCATAAATCCGAGGATGATGCCTTGCGATCGAACAAACGCCGACAGGTCAATGACCATGCGGGTGAACGTCGGCAGGTCGGCGCCGAAGCCCTTGAACAGTTCCTCGAACGAAGGAATCACGAAGATCAGAAGAATCGTCGTCACGACGATCGCGACCACCAGTACCGCGGCGGGGTAGGTAAGCGCCTTCTTGATCTTCTTCTTGATCGCCTCGGTCTTTTCCTTGTAGGTCGCGATCTTGTCGAGCAGTGACTCGAGGGCGCCGGCCTGTTCGCCGGACTCCACGAGGTTCACGAACAGGTCATCGAAATACAGCGGGTGTTTTGCCAGCGCCTCGGCGAGTGCGCTGCCGCCCTCGACGTCTGACTTGATCGTCAGGATCAGCTTCTGCATGGCAGCATTTTCGTGGCCATTGCCGACGATTTCGAAGGCCTGGACAAGCGGGATGCCGGCCGCGATCATCGTCGCAAGCTGGCGGCTGAAGATGGCGATGTCAGCGGTAGTAATCTTGCCACCGCCCGAAAACAGGCCCTTGCTCTGCTTGCGAATACGCGTGGGTACGACGCCCTGGCGACGCAGATCGGCA
Organism: Afifellaceae bacterium; assembly: GCA_035465195.1. Classification (GTDB taxonomy): domain Bacteria; phylum Pseudomonadota; class Alphaproteobacteria; order Rhizobiales; family Afifellaceae; genus CAMYKZ01. The sequence continues at coordinate 2,752 of DATHRP010000143.1, forward strand.
CGCACCTGCGATTCGTCGGTGGCGAGGCTCTGGCCCTGTACCTTCTTGCCGTTCCTGTCGGTTCCCTCCCACAAGAAAGGCGTGTTGCTTGCAACTGCTGTATTAGCCATAACTGTCGTCCGTTAGCAGAGAGAGTGCCCAGACCTACTCAATCGTAACCCGGTTGATCTCTTCGAGGCTGGTAACCCCGTCCTTGACTTTGTTCAGGCCTGCCTGCCGAAGGTCGAGTACCCCTTCCTTGGCTGCCTGGTCGGCAATCTGCATGGCATTGCCGCCTTCCATAATGATTCGTCCCATGGTCTCGGACACTTCCATGACCTGGAAGATACCCACACGTCCCTTGTAGCCGCCATTACATGATTTGCAGCCCTTGGGTCCGAAAATCGTGACACCGGCGTCGAGGTCTTTCTTCGTGAAGCCCTCCTTTTCGAGCGCTTCGCGCGGAATCTCGCGAACCTCCTTGCAACTGTCGCAAAGCCGGCGCGCAAGACGCTGGGCAATGATCAGGCTGACCGAGGTGGCGATGGCATAGGGCTTGACGCCCATGTCGACCATGCGGG
>DATHRP010000144.1:0-19077 GCA_035465195.1 Afifellaceae bacterium
GAAGGTCAGTTGGATATAGAAGGCAAGCGCCGACGCCTTGGTCGAGACGCCGAGCCGTCGTGTCAGCATCTGCATCAGCGCGTAGGCGAGCGCGGCGCTAACAGGCAGAAGCGCCTCCGGGCGGAAAGCGCCGGTCCCCGGTCGCACCATGACGATGACGCCGACCAGCCCGACCAGGACGGCCATCCAGCGGAACGGGCCGATCCTCTCGCCCAGCATCGGCGCGGCCAGCGCGGTGATGAAGACCGGCGCGACGAAGAAAATCGCCACCGCGTCCGCCAGCGGCAGAGCCGCGAGGCCGAGAAAGAATGCAGTGTTGGTCACCACGATCAGCAGGCAGCGCAACGCCTGCAGGCCGGGCCGGTTCGAACGGAGTATCCCGAACCCGCCTTCCCAGTGCACGAAGAGCGCGACCAGCAACAGCGCTGTGCTTGCCCGCACCAGGATGATCTGGTGAAGCGGATAGTCGGCGCTGATCGACTTGATGAACGCATCCTGTGCGGAAAGCACAAGCATGGCACCCAGTATCGCGCCGATGCCTTGCAGCCTGTTGTCGGGCACGGCAAGCTGCATCGGTCGGTCTCCGGATCGCGCTGAGAGGCGGAAATGCCCGATCCCGATTAGCGCCAATTTCCGGCGGGAGAAAGCGAATTCGGCCGACGCCCGACCCGGCTTGCGCGCCGACCGATCGCGCGAGGGTCATACGGTGGTGAGCGGAACGACGGGAACGCAAACGCGTGGACGAACCGAAGATACGCCTGGCGACGGAAGCCGACCGGCCGGCGATCCGCGTCATCATGGACCTGGCGATCCGGCAGTTGCAGGCGCCGTTCCTGAGCGAGGCGGAAATCGCCGCCTCGTTCGATATCATGGGGCTCGATACCCAGCTCATCGAGGACGGGACCTATTACGTCGTCGAGGCGGCGGGCGAAGTCGTCGGCTGCGGCGGCTGGGGCCGGCGGGCGACACGCTATGGCGGGGACCATTCCTCGTCACGCGACGCCAGCCTGCTCGACCCGGCCCGCGACGCCGCCCGGGTGCGGGCCATGTACACGCATCCCGACCATGCGCGGAAAGGCATCGGCCGGCTGATCCTCAAGACCTGCGAGGCCGCGGCCGCCGCGGAAGGTTTCCGCCGCGCAGAACTGGTCGCCACGCTTTCCGGCGAACCGCTCTACCGGGCCTGCGGGTACGAGGTGGTCAGGGAAATGGATGCGGAGACGAAGTCCGACGTCGCGATCCCGGTGCGCGCGATGGCAAAGGATCTGGACCCGCCGCGATGAACGACAGCTAGCCCACGCCCTCGAAGACCCGCCTGCGGGCGTTCTCGATGTGGCTTCGCATCGCCGTCTCTGCCGCTGCCGGATCCTTGCGGCTGATGGCATCGAAGATGGCGACATGCTCGCTCTGCACCAGTTCCATGCGTTCGGCCGGCTTGGTGAGCGTCAGCCTGCGGGCGAGGTTCATGCCGAAGATGATCGGCGCCTGCATCGAGGCGCGGGCATCGGCGAAGAAGCGATTGCCCGTCGCCTCGCAGATCGCCAGGTGGAACGCCTCGTCGGCATCGGTACCGAGCGAGCCGGTGCGGATGCACTCGTCGAGTTCCTCCAGCGCGGCGCGGATGTGGCCGAGATCCGCCTCGGTGCGGCGCTCGGCGGCCAGCCCCGCGGCCGCCCCCTCCACGGCGATCCGGAACTCGAAACAGCGCTGGATATCGGCGATCGACCCGACGGGCGCGAAATTCAGGATCGACCTGTCCGGCCGTTTCATGACGTAGCTGCCCGATCCCTGGCGCGACTGGATGATCTCGTCCTCGCGCAACCGGCGCAGGGCCTGGCGCAGGACCGGCCGGGACACGCCGAGGCGGCTGCTGAGTTCGGCTTCCGGCGGCAACCGCGAATTTTCAAGGAATTCGCCGGCCATGATCATGTCGAGCACCTGCTCGTAGACATGGTCGGCAAGCTTCCAATTCTGCTGGTCGGCAGTCCCGTCCGCCGGACGGTTCGTCAATGTGTCGGACCCCGACATCAGCCAGCGGGCTCCTTCCGCCGGGCTTCGAAACCGGACAATGTCATTCCGGGCGGCGGGCCCGCATGGCGGGGAAATGTCCTGTTGCCGGTGATCGTCATGCCTTTTCCGGGGTTACGGCGCCGGCGCGACGCTCCGTTGTCGTCGCCTGTTGCCACCTGTTGCAACCTAGGTTCGCCGCCCTAACCTGTCAATATTTGTAAATTTCTTATAATAATTTTGACAAATAAATTTGTTGGTGGCGATAATGGCGCTCTTCGGACGAAGGGAGGAAATCCAGATGATGAAATCAATCAAGTACCGCCGGCTGGCGGCGCTGCTGGGCGGTGCGTTGATCGCCGTCGGCGCGCTGTCTTCGGCGCAGGCCGCGGAATGGCGCGGCTGGAACATCCATGTCGAGGGCTATCCGAACACGGTGGCCATGGACAAGTTCGCCGAGCTTCTGGCGGAGAAATCCGGCGGCAAGATCACGCTCAAGATGTTCCATTCGGGCGTGCTCGGCAACCAGCCGGACGCCATCGAGCAGGTCCGCCTCGGCGCCCTGGAAATCGGCAACTTCAACCTCGGACCGATCGGACCGATCGCGCCGGAAGCCAACGTCGTCTCGCTGCCGTTCATCTTCAAGGACATGGGCCACATGCACCGTGCCCTGGACGGCGAGGCCGGCGACCAGATCAGCGAAGGCATGGCGAAGAAGGGACTGATCGCGCTGGCCTGGTACGATTCCGGCGCCCGCTCGTTCTACAATTCCAAGAAGCCGATCATGAAACCGGAAGACGTCGCCGGCATGAAGGTGCGGGTGATGAACAACGACCTCTATTCCGGCATGATCTCCGCACTCGACGGCAACCCGTCGCCGATGGCGTTCTCGGAAGTCTACCAGTCGCTGAAGACCGGCGTGGTGGACGGCGCGGAGAACAACTGGCCGTCCTATGAATCGACGGGCCATTTCGAGGTCGCCGGCTATTATTCGCTGTCACAGCACCTGATCATCCCGGAATGCGTCTGCATCAACGCGGACGTCTACAATGCGCTCTCCGACGAGGAGAAGGGCTGGGTGAAGGACGCCGCACGCGAATCCGCAGACCTGCAGCGCCAGCTCTGGGAGGAGCGGGCCAAGGCGAGCCGCGAGAAGGTCATGGCTGCCGGTGTGAAGTTTAACGATATCCCGGACAAGAAGGCGTTCCAGGATGCGATGAAGCCGGTCTACGACACGTATCTTTCGGCCAATCCCGACCTGAAGCCGCTGGTCGAATTGATCCAGAACACCGAGTAAAGCATAACGGTTCGGGCGGCCCGCGCATGCGGACCGCCCGCCGCCGGCCACATTGGCGGGCGACGGGAACCGATGGGGGGCGTGATGGAGGCGGAACCATCTTGGGAAAAGACATGGTTCGACCGGCTGCTTGACGCGGCGAGCCGGCTCGCGCTCGTCATCGCCGGCACCTCGCTGGTCATCCTCACCGTCATATTCGGCTGGCTCGTCTTCGGTCGTTACGTGCTCAACGCGACGCCGACCTGGGTGGAGCAGGTCTCGCTCCTGCTGATCCTGGTGATCACGTTCCTGGGCGCGGCCATCGGCATCCACGAAAATACCCATCTCGGCGTCTCGTTCTTCCGCGAAGTCAGCCCGCCGCCGGTCAGGCGGCTGTTCACACTCGTCTCGCATATCATCCTCGCCGTGTTCGGCGCCGTGATGCTGGTGCAGAGCTGGAAGCTGATGGTATTCAAATGGGGCTCGGAAATCCCGCTGATCCATGTGCCGGAGGGATTGCGGGCGCTGCCGATCACGATCTGCGGCGGCCTGGTGCTCGCCTTCTCGATCGGTCACCTGGTGCTGATGCTGCGCGGCGTCGACGAAGAGCAAAGCCTGACGGAATGAGCGTCGCGTCCGGTCCTGCCAGAGAAGGGGTGAACCGTTGGGCCTTGTGATCCTGCTCGGGCTCTTCGCCCTGTGTGTCGTGGTCGGCATCCCGGTCGCCTTCGCGCTCGGCATCGCCGGGCTTGCCGCGATCTGGTACGAGGGGCTGCCGCTCCTGATCGGCTTCCAGCGCATCATTTCGGGCGTCTCGGTGTTTTCGCTGATGGCGATCCCGTTCTTCATCTTCGCCGGCGAACTGATGTTCCACGGCGGCATCGCCATGCGGCTGGTGCGCTTCGCGTCGGCCGCCGTCGGCTGGATGCGCGGCGGGCTCGGCGTGGTCAACGTGTTCTCCTCGATGCTGTTCGGCGGCATTTCCGGCTCCGCCGTTGCCGACGTCTCGGCGCTCGGCTCGATCCTGATCCCGGTGATGAAGGAGAAGGGTTACGGCGACGACTACGCCGTCAATGTGACCGTCACCTCGTCGATCGCCGGGATCCTGATCCCGCCGAGCCACAACATGATCCTCTTTGCGGTCGCCGCCGGCGGCGGCGTGTCGATCCTCAACCTGTTCATGGCCGGCGTGGTGCCGGGCATGGTGATGTGCGTGTGCCTCGCCGTGGCGGCCTACCTGGTCGCAGTCAGGCAGGGCTATCCGGCGGAACGGTTTCCGGGCCTCAGGGCAACGGCGATCTATTTCGTCGCCGCCCTGCCCGGCCTGTTCACCGCCGTCATCATCGTCGGCGGCGTGCTGTCCGGCGTCTTCACGGTGACGGAGTCCGGCGCCTTCGGCACCATCTATGCCGCGCTGGTGACTTTCCTCGTCTACCGCAGCCTCGACTGGGAGCGCTTCCGGACGGCCGTGGTGCGCGCCGTGCGCACCACCTCGATGGTGATGATCCTGGTCGCCTGTGCGTCGGTCTTCGCCTACATGCTGACCTTCTACCAGGTGCCGGCGCGGATGGTCGGGTTCCTGACCGGCATCTCGGAGAACCCGGTCGCCATCCTGCTGATGATCAACGCCATGCTGCTCATCCTCGGCATGATCATGGACATGGCGGCGCTTATCCTGATCTGCACGCCGATCTTCATGCCGGTGGTGCGCGAACTCGGCATGGACCCGCTGCAGTTCGGCATGATCCTGATGATGAACCTCGGCCTCGGCCTCTGCACGCCGCCGGTCGGCGCCTGCCTGTTCGTCGGCTGTGCCATCGGCAAGGTGAAGATCGAAAAGGCGGTCCGGACGATCTGGCCGTTCTACCTGGCGATCCTGGTGGCGCTGATGATGACGACCTTCATCCCGGCGATCTCGCTGACGCTGCCCGCTCTCGTCGGGCAATAACCGTCAGCGGACCACCAGCACCGAAACACTGGCGTGGTTGGCCAGATAGCCGGCGTTCGATGCGAAGACATGCTCGGCGAAACCGGGCACGTGCGACGCCATGACGACCAGATCGGCACCCAGTTCGTCGACCGTCCGGCGCAGCGTGTCGTCGAGGTCGCGCGCCGGATCGGGGCTGGTGACGGCATCCGCCTGCACCGCGATGCCCCGGGCAGATCCCTGCGCGTCGGCGAACGCCTTCAGCTTGCCGGCAAACTCTTCGGGCGTATGTGCAACGGCGCCGGGAGCGCTTGAGGTAACACCGACATAATGCAGTTCGGCCTTGTAATGCTTCGCCAGATCGGCGGAGACCGACAGGGCCTTTTCCAGTCTGTCGGCGTGGGCCAGGTCGACCGGTACGACGATTTTGCTGTACATGCTTTTCCTCCTGTCCTGTCTCCGTTCTAGCCCGATCCCGGGCGACAGGGCAATTTTAGGGCATGCAGCGCAATGGCGTGCGGCCGGGAGTCCGCGTCTGTCACCCGCAATCCGGCATTCAAGCGTGCACGGGAAAGGAGCGCGATGCGGGCCCGGCGGCGACGCCGAGTGTCGTCAGACCGCCACCCGGGAAGCGACAATGACGCAGAGCCGGCAGATGCAGACCGGAGGTCGGAAATGGATACCGGCTCAGCCCGCCCGACATACTTCGGACGACTTGCCGCGCGCCACCAGGGCTGAACCCGGCCGGGAAACCGGCCCGCACCGAATACCGCTCAGGCGACCTGGCCGGCGGCCCAGCCGGACGACCAGGCCCACTGGAAATTGTAGCCGCCGAGCCAACCGGTGACGTCGACAACCTCGCCGATGACAAAGAGCCCCGGTACGTTCCTGGCCTGCATGGTCCGGGAATCGAGCGCCGCCGTATCGACACCGCCGAGGGTGACCTCGGCCGTGCGATATCCCTCCGAACCGGCCGGCCGGAGCCGCCAATGATTGACGGCCCGGTCGATGGCTTCGAGCTGCCGGTCGGCGAGGTCGGCAAGGTTTCCTGTCGCGCTTTCCTGTTCGGCCACGAACCGGGCGAGGCTTTTCGGCAGCGCTTCGGCGAGCACCGTCTGCACCGCCTGGCGGCCGCCCGCGGTACGGGCACCGCGCAGCATCCCGAAGACATCGACATTCGGCGCCAGTGCGATTTCGATCTCCCCGCCCTCGCGCCAGTAGGAGGATATCTGCAGGATCGCCGGCCCGCTGATGCCGCGATGGGTGAACAGGATCGCCTCGTCGAATCTCGTCCTGCCGCATGTGACCGCCGCATCGACGGCGACGCCGACCAGCGGCTTCAGGCGCTCCAACAGGGTCTTGTCGAAGGTGAGCGGAGCGAGCCCCGGCCGCGTCTCGACGATGCCGAGGCCGAATTTCTCCGCCAGCCGGTAGCCGAAGCCGGTGGCGCCCATTTTCGGGATCGACTTGCCGCCCGTGGCGATGACCAGCGAGGCGCAGGTCAGCGGGCTGCCGGCAGAGGTGCCGGTCACGGGCGTCAGCCTGAAGCCGTCTCCGGTCTTCTCCACGCTGTCGATGTCGACGCTGGTCTGAAGGCAAAGCTCCACGCCGCCCGTCCCCCTCTCGGCGACCAGCATGGCGATGATCTCCTTCGCCGATCCGTCGCAGAACAGTCGGCCTAGCGTCTTTTCGTGCCAGGCGATGCGGTGGCGATCGACCAGAGCGATGAAATCGTGCTGCGTGTAGCGGGCAAGCGCCGACTTGCAGAAATGCGGGTTCCGCGAAATGAAGTTGGCGGGCGAGGCATTGAGATTGGTGAAGTTACAGCGCCCACCGCCGGAAATGCGGATCTTCTCGCCCGGCGCGCCGGCATGATCGAAGATAAGCACGGACCGGCCGCGCCGGCCCGCCTCGGCGGCGCACATCATGCCGGCGGCGCCGGCACCGATGATGATGACGTCATAGTGGGGCAAGACCAGTTCTCGTTGAAGGAATGCCGGATCCGGGAGCCCTGATGGCCGGGTCCGGGGCAGAAGTCAAACCGGTGCCCGGTATGCGCTGCCAATCAGCCACTCCGCCCTTGCGCCCTCCGCCGCCTCGCGCCATATAGGCGCCGGGAGGCTGGCCCGGACGTGCCAATCGCCAACCGGGTCAGGTCCGGAAGGAAGCAGCCCTAACGATCCCGGCGCGGGTCGGTGTCCAGTCTCCTTTGTTTTCTCCCCCGAAATGTTTTTCCGATCACGGCCCGCCCGGCTGTTGACGCGGGCGCTTGTCGACCGGCGATCCGATTGCCAAGGTCCGGCCGAGGGTCTATGCCAAATCTCATGAGCGACAGCGGCTACCAGGTCCTTGCCCGCAAGTACCGCCCCGACCGTTTCGACGACCTGATCGGCCAGGAGCCGATGGTCCGCACCCTGCGCAACGCATTTGCCGCCGGCCGGATCGCCCATGCCTGGATGCTGACGGGCGTGCGCGGCGTCGGCAAGACGACGACGGCGCGGATCCTGGCGCGTGGACTGAACTTCGCGAAAGAAAGCGAAGGCCGCGGCGAGGGCGTACCGACGGTAGACCTGCCGGCGGAAGGCGGGGTGCACTGCAAGGCGATCATGGAAGGCCGGCACCCGGACGTGATCGAGATGGACGCGGCCTCGCACACCGGCATCGACGACATCCGCGAGATCATCGATTCCGCCCGCTACGCGCCAGTCTCCGCGCGCTACAAGGTTTACATCATCGACGAGGTGCACATGCTCTCCAAGGCCGCCTTCAACGGCCTTCTGAAGACTCTGGAGGAACCGCCGGAGCATGTGAAGTTCATCTTCGCCACCACCGAGATCCGCCGCGTGCCGGTCACGGTTCTGTCGCGCTGCCAGCGCTTCGACCTGCGCCGCATCGAGCCGGACGTGCTGGTGGCCCACCTGAAGGACATTGCCGGCAAGGAAGGCATCACCGCCGGCGACGATGCGCTGGCGCTGATCGCCCGGGCTGCGGAAGGCTCGGTGCGTGACGCGCTGTCGATCTTCGACCAGGCGATCGCCCATGGCGGCGGCACGGTGGAGAGCGAAACGGTGCGCGGCATGCTGGGGCTTGCCGACAGGGCGCGGATCATCGACCTGTTCGAGCACGTCATGCGCGGCGACATTGCGGCCGCGCTCGGCGAATGGCAGGCACAGTACGAGACCGGCGCCGACCCGCACGTGGTGCTCGCCGACCTCGCCGAATTCACCCACCTGGTGACGCGACTGAAGCTTGCGCCGGAGATTGCCGGACGCGCAGCGATCGCCCCGGAGGAGCGCGAGCGCGGACAACAGTTCGCCGAAGGGCTCAGCCTGCGCGTTCTGTCGCGCTGCTGGCAGCTGCTGCTGAAGGGGCTCGACGAGGTGGCGCAGGCACCGCGGCCGTCGATCGCCGCCGACATGGTGCTGGTCCGGCTCTGCCACGCCGCCGACCTGCCGACGCCGGACGAGGCGATGAAGATGCTGCAGGAGGGCGGCGCGCCGGCACAAAGCGGGGCCGCCGCTGCACCAGCCGCGTCCGCACCCTCGCCCGCCCCCTCGCCCGCTCCGGTGGCGAGCGCAGCGCCGGCAACGCCGGATATCGATCCGGGGCCGCAGCCCTACGAGGCGCCGCCGATCGAGGCCTACGAGGATGCGCCACCGCCGAAGATGGACCACCGAGAAGAGGCCGATGCCGGTGACGGCTCACCGCCGATCAACAGCTTCGAGGAGCTGATCGAATTCGCCAAGGCGCGGCGAGACAGGCTTGCGGTCTTCGCGCTGGAACGCCATGTGAAGCCGGTGCGGTGCGAATGGATGCGGCTGGAGATCGCGCTGACGGATGACGCCGACCCGGAGCTGCCGCAGATCCTGGCGGAAAAGCTGCGCGAATGGACCGGCGAGCGCTGGGTCGTCGCGCTGCACGGGGAGGCGGCGACGCCATCGATCCACCAGGCGCGGCTCGACCGGCGGGCCGAGCTCATCGAGGATGCACGGGCCGAACCGCTGGTGGCCGGCATACTCGATGCCTTTCCGGGCGCGGCCATCGTCGAGGTGCGCGAGCGGCCGGAAGACGAGACAGAAGACGAAATGGAAGATGACGGCGGTGCGCCGGCAGGCGACACTGAACGCGTAACACGAAGCAGGGAAAACTGATCATGCGGGACCTGATGGGCATGATGAAGCAGGCCAAGGGCCTGCAGGAGAAGATGCAGTCGCTGCAGGAAGAAATCTCCAACATGGAGGTGACCGGCTCGTCCGGCGCCGGGCTGGTCACCGTCACGGTCGACGGCAAGGGCGGCCTGAAGAGCGTGAAGATCGACGCGTCGCTGGCCAAGCCGGACGAGGTGGAGATCCTGGAGGACCTGATCGTCGCCGCCGCCAACGACGCGCGCGGCAAGGCGGAGAACGCGGCGCAGGAAAAGATGAAGGAGCTGACAGCCGGCCTGCCGCTGCCGGAGGGCTTCAAGCTGCCGTTCTAGGCGAACCGGACAGACGATGAGCCAGGCATCCGCCGGACCTGAAATCGAGCGGCTGATCCAGCTGCTGGCGCGACTGCCCGGGCTCGGGCCGCGCTCGGCGCGGCGCGCGGCGCTGCACCTGATGAAGAAGAAGGACACGCTGCTGGAGCCACTGGCGAAGGCTATCGCCGAGGCGGCGGCGGCCGTGAAGCTCTGCTCCGTCTGCGGCAATGTCGACACCCGCGATCCGTGCGGCATTTGCACCGACGAAAGGCGCGATCCGACGACGCTGGTCGTGGTGGAGGATGTCGGCGACCTGTGGGCGCTGGAGCGGGCGGCTGCGACGCGCGGCCGCTACCACGTGCTCGGCGGCACGCTCTCCCCGCTCGACGGCATCGGGCCCGACGATCTCAACATCGCCTCGCTGATAGGCCGGGCGAAGGGCGGCGAGGTGCGCGAGATCATCCTCGCCGTCAACGCCACCGTGGAGGGCCAGACCACGGCGCACTACATCACCGACCGGCTGGAGGGCGCGGACGTCAAGATCACCCGGCTGGCGCACGGCGTGCCCGTCGGCGGCGAGCTCGATTATCTCGACGACGGTACGCTGGCGCAGGCGATGAAGAGCCGCACGGCGATGTGAGCGGGAGACGTTAGCGCGGTCTTCTGGATCCCCGGGACAAGCTCGGGGATGACGGTAGTGTGTACACATGAAGCGGCGCCATTCGGCTCACCGGTTATTTGCAAATGTGTGCATGAACCCACTTCGTCATTGCCGGACTTGTTCCGGCAATCCAGTTACTCGACGGCGCCGACCCAAGCGACTTTGCCTGTTCACTCCTTCTCGCCGTGCTCGACTACCGGCTCCTGCCTGGCCGCCGCCGCCGTCTCCTTGAACACGAAGCGCTGGTAAACATAACCGATGCCGACCAGCGAGAAGCCGAGGCCGAGGAAGGCCGCGACGCGGTAGAGGCCGGTGAGCTCGGCGGCGTCGTAAAGGAACACCTTGGCGACGGCGAACAGCAGGACGGCGAGCGAGGCGTAGCGCAGTTCGCGGCTGCGGCTGAGGATGCCGGCGGCGAGCAGCGCCAGCGCCAGCACCAGCCATGCGGCGGAGACGGCATAGCTTTCCGCGTCGGAGACGAAGGCCCATTGCAGGGTCGGGCCCTGGAACCAGTGCCGCACCTCCAGGCTGACATAGACGAAGAGAAGCACAAGTGCCGCGACGGCCGCGGCGAGCGAAAAACGGGGCCAGCCACGCCGGGCGAACAACCGGCTGAAGGCGAGCGCGAAGCCGGCCGGCGCGAGATAGGCGAGCAGCAGGGTATCGACGATCGGCCATTCGCCGATGAAGGTGCGCCGCTCTTCCGGCACCCATGACGGCGAGAAGGGGTTGCTTGCGATCAACTGTCCGACGAACACCTGAAGCGTCGCCAGAGACAGCAGCGCGCGGGCGCCGAGTTCCAGCACCGGCCAGCAGCCGACACGGATCGCTTCGCCGCGCGCCATGAGGCCGTAGGCGACGGCGAGCCAGGCGAGCGACTGCAGGCTGATTTCGAGGAAATTGTCGTAGTTTGCTTCCAGCGAGCCCGTGATCCAGTTGCGGATCTCGAAAGAGAAGAGCAGGACGAGAAACAGAAGCGCACCGGCCTGGAGCAGGGCGAGCAGGCGTTCGTCGGCGAGCGCCCGCTCGCCGTCCGCCGTGTTGCGGGCGAAGGTGCGGGCGGCCCAGGCGAAGGCGAGAACCGGAATGCCGTAGCCGTAGAGGATCCAGTTGAACAGGGTGCCGGGCGCAAGCGCGTAATCGAAGATCGCCGGGTTGCCGACAAGGCGGACCAGCACGATGACGGCGACCACCTCGGCGACGCGGCGGAGCATGCCGACGCCGAGCCGGCTGTCGACCCAGGCGAGCGCCGGCAGTTGCAGGGCGAGCGCCACGGTGAGCCAGGCCTCCTCCAGGGTCATGGCGAAGCCGAGGCCGATGAAGGCGGTGACGGCGGCGGCATAGAGGCCGGTCGCCACCAGCCATTTCGAATCGGCGCGGCGCCTGGCGGCGATCGCGGCTGCGCCGAGCGACACGCCGGCAAGAACGAGCGCGACGGCCGCCCAGCTGACGTCCTGGTCGAAGTTCAGGTAACGCCAGTAGGCGATGGTGAAGAGGACGACGGGGACGATGGCCGAGGCGCCGGCGAACACCGAGCCGCGCCTGTTCCCCCACAACGAGACGAAGCCGCCGACACCGAACAACGCGCCGAATGCGAAGACGGCGCGGGTGAAGATCGCCGGCGGCGGGTTGGGCACCGGCTGCATGACCGTCAGGCCCGGCTGGTCCGGATAGGTGATCATGCCCGGATCGGTCAGGTACGGCAGGTGCCACAGGACGAAGAGCAGGCAGGTGAGTGTCGCGGCCTGGGCGAAGGCGAGGTCGAAGAACGGTTCGCGGCGGGCGAGCCAGAGGCACGCCAGGCCGAAGGCGGCCAGCACGATCAGCGACGGCGCGGTGTAGCCGTCGACCCGCACCAGCGCAAACAGCATCACGCCGGCGGCGATGAGGCCGGCCCAGCCGAGCGCCTCCGGCGAGGTGAACCAGCGCGGCGGCAGCGGGAAGGCGATCGGCGATTCATATTGCGGCAGGCCGTACCGGATCGCTTGGTAGAGCGCGCCGACCGCCAGGGTGTAGATGCCCACGATCCAGGTATCGCCGCTATCGAAGGCGGTGACGAACCAGAGGAAGCTCCACAGCGCGGCCGGTACCAGCGCGGCATAGCCGAGCAGCCACCAGGCGCGGTAGCGGACGATGGCGCAGGCGGCCGCGAGCACGGCGGCGAGATAGGAGAACAATGCCAGCGCCGACGGCGCGTCGGAGGGGATGAGCGCCGGCGTGAGGAAGCTGCCGAGGATGCCGAGCAGCGCGACGAACCAGCCCTGCAGCAGCGAAAGCGCGATGGCTGCGAGACCGGCGAGCGCCAGCAGCGCGAAGGTGACGAGCGCCGGATAGAGGCCGTAGAAGGCGTAGCCGACATAGATGCTGGCGTAGATGGTGAAGATGCCGGCGGCGCTCAGCGCCGGGGGCACGTAGTCCGGACGGATCGCGGCGATCGCCTGCTGGAACGGCCGGCGGCGCAGCCATTCGCCGCCGAAAGCGAGCGCCAGGCCCAGCAGCACGCCGAGCGCGATGCGGACCCTCGGGCCAAGCCAGCCCTGCTCGATCGCGTAAGCGGTGAAGAAGACGCCGGCGAGCGACAAAGCGATGCCGCCGAGCCAGACCAGCCAGCGCGAGGCGAGCGAGCGCTCCAGCGCCTCGGCGCCGCCAACGGTTTCCGGCGCGGCTTGGCGTTCAGAGGGGCGTTCAGAGGGGCGTTCGGAGGAGACGGACGGAACGGCGACGGCGGCTGTCGCCGGCTCCGCTTCCCGCGGCGCTTCCGGTTCGGCACGGAGTGGTTCTTCCTCGACCGGTTCCGCGACCGGTTCAACCGTTTCGGCCCCGGTCTCGGGCTCAATCGGGGCGGCAGGCGGCTCGGCCACCTCCGGCCATGTCATTGCCGGCTTCCGCATGGCCGGTGGGGCGGCACTGCCAGCCAGCCCGGCATCGAGGTCGCGCCGCAGGCGGCCCAATTCGCCGCGCAGATTGCCGACCTTGCTGAAGAGGACCAGGATCAGGACCCAGGGCCCGAAGATCAGGACCAGCGCGATGACGGCGAGGATCACTTCCATCGGACCGCACCTCGTGTCAGACCGACGATGATGGACCGGGAACCCGGACCGTCCTTGTGGCTTTGAAATTCCCTAATGGCTCGACGAGGACGCATCGGATCCGCCGATGAAAAATTGAACGTTGTTCAACAATATCACATGAACGATGTTCAAGTCAACATATCGCGAAATTGCCGAAACAACGCCGGAAAGGGTCCGGGACAGGCGGGCCTACCAGAGGTCCACCGTCTCGCCCTTTGCGCGCAGGGCGGACGCGCGTTCTTCGAGAAAGTACTGGAAGTGCTTGTCGGCGTAATGGCCGTCGGCCACGTATTCCAGCATGGTTCGGAAGTGGAACGGCTTGAAATAGCCAGGCATCGTCATGACCGCCAGGTCACGGCCGTTCCGGCTGCCGTCGCCGGCCTTGTCGGGCGAGAAGAAGATGAGTGTCGGCGTATAGATGATGCCCCATTTGCGGGTGAGCGCCTTTTCCTCCATCGCCTCGCCGTCGAAATCGGTCACCTCACGCGAGCCGCGCAGGTCGAGCTGAACGGCTATGAAATGCTCCTTCAGATAGGCGACGATCTCCGGATCGCGCAGATTGACCCGGTGAAGTTCGCGACAATAGGGACAGCCGGCCTGCTCGATGAAGACGATCAGCTTCTTGCCTTCGGCGCCGGCCTCGGCAAGGTCGTCGCCGAGATCGAGGAAGCTGTCGAGGAACCAGGGCTGGACATGCAGGCCGTTGTCGGCGAGCTCCGGCGGCGGCAGCAGGTCTTCATCGGCGGCGTACGCCGGCAGTGCCGGGGCTGTGATAAGGGCAAGGATGATACCGGCCGCCCATGCGGCAAGACGCGTCGCGACATTCATGGCGATCCTCCCTACGGTCCGTTTTCCCGACTATAGGTTTGCGCTGCCGCTACGGCAAGCGGAGCCGGATGTGCGTTCTAGGCATCGCCCCACAGGCGGAATCCGCCGATCAGCGCATTGTCGTTACTGCCGAGCGTTGTCTTGGGCGGCAGTTTCTTCAGCTTGGCGGCATTGCCGCCGCCGAGCACGACATAGTCGGCCACCATCGCCATCCTGAGCTTGTCGACAATGTCGTGGACGGCCGCCTCCCAGGCCTTCTCGCCGAGCCGCTTCAGGCCGCGACGGCCGGCGAAGTCCTCGAACGTCTTGCCGTCCTTGTAGGGCAGGTGCGCCACTTCCAGCGGGATGGCCCGGCCGTCATGGACGAGGGCGGCGCCGAGGCCGGTGCCGAGGCCGAGGAACAGCATGACGCCGCCGCGGTCGCTGCCGAGCGCCTGCATCACCGCGTCGTTGACCAGCCTGACCGGTTTGCCGAAGGCGGCGGCGAAATCGAACTTCTTCCAGCCCTTGCCGAGATTGACCGGTGCGACAAGGAACCGGCCATCCCTGACCGCGCCCGGAACCCCGATCGAGACGCAGTCGTAATGCCTGTCGCCAAGCGCCTGGCGAAGAGCATCCACCAGCTGTTCCGGCGTGAAGTCGGGGCCGGACGGGATCTTCTGCCGCTTATCATCGCCGCTGACGATGAACTTCACATTGTTGCCGCCGACATCGACCACCAGGATGGCCTTGTCGCCTTGGCCGCCAGCCGGTTGCCCTGCCGCCATGTCGCCCTGCCCTGTCGCTTCATCGGCCCGCCCGAGGCGGACCTTTCCGTTGATTGCCACATCGACGCCGGGCCGGCCAGTGCCGCCACCCATGTGCGCGCCGGCCGCGCACAAAAAAATGGCCCCGAAGGGCCGCAGATCAGTCGAGATTCCGGCAACGATCAGAACGTGAAGTTCTGCTTCACGAACGCATTGATGTGGTAGGCCTTGTTCTTGATCACCACGACGAGGTTCGGCCCTGCGCCGCGATAGATCAACTGGGTTTGCAGACCATTGTTGAAGACCCAGTCCGTCGTAATCAGAGCAGAGGTGATTATGAAGACATGGGCGAAGAGCTTCATCGAAGCCTTGAGGAAAGAGGTCTTCTCGCCGATTTCGCGATTGAGCTTCGCCTTGGCCTTTTTCCGCGCGGTTTCGTCATTGGCCAGGCCGGCGGACGAATTGGCGGAGGCTTTCGCCAAGGCCTTCAAATTCGCTGTTACATTAGCACTCGTCATGGCAACACACCTGGCATTGGTTCAGATTACCTTCCAGAGGCGTAGGTTGTACGCCGCACTTGGTTAAAACCAAGTTACTTCCCATCAGCAGATCGGAAATACAGAACCTTCTGATTTTGAACTCTAAGCCCGAATTCTGTGAATTGCAATGAATTCACACAGAATTGGTTAAACCTGTTCGACAGAATCATTGAGTTTCTGCCGCATTGCGGGAAAATCCCGCGAATTTTACTTAATGGATTTACAATTCATCAATCATGAATATTTCAACCTGAACTGCAAAAGTTCATTTTCACAAATGCGTTATTACGCCGCTTTCGACATTTGAAACGGCTTCGAAAACCGAAAATTCAGTCGGATACGACCAGCCGGGGTTGTGAAATGCGGGCCTCAGGCTCGTCGCCGCCCTCTTCGCCGAAGCTCAGACCCTCGATCCGCTGGCCGCGCCGGCTCACCTTTTCCGACGACACAGCGATCTCGTTGACGGTCGCCTGGGCGCGGCCGAACTGGGCACGCAGCTTCTCCACCCGCTCGCCGAGCCGGGCCATGTCTTCGAGCAGGTTGACGACCTCGGTCTGGATGACGTGGGCCTGTTCGCGCAGGCGCGCGTCGCGAAGGATGGCCTGGATGACCTGGATCGACAGCATCAGCAGCGACGGCGAGACGATGACGATGCGGGCCTTGTGTGCCCGCGCCACGACATCCTCGAACTGCTCGTTGATCTCGGCGAAGACCGACTCCGACGGCACGAACATGAAGGCGGTGTCCTGGGTCTCGCCGGCGATCAGGTAGCGCTCGCGGATGTCCTTGACGTGCTTGATCACGTCGTTGCGGAACCGCTGCAGCGCGGCCTTGCGCGCTTCCGGGCTCTCCGCCTCCTTCAGCGCATTGTAAGCCTCCAGCGGAAACTTGGCGTCGACCGCCAGCGGCGGTGCGCCGTTCGGCATGTTGATCAGGCAATCGGGCCGCGAATTGTTTGAGAGCGTCGCCTGGAAGGCGTAGCTGCCCTTCGGCAGGCCGTCGGACACGATCGCCTCCATCCGCCCCTGGCCGAAGGCGCCGCGCGCCTGCTTGTTGCCGAGGATGTTGGAGAGCGTGGTGACCTGCCCGGTCAGCTCGTCGATGTTCTTCTGCGCCGCGTCGAGCACAGCAAGGCGCTCGTGCAGCTGTTTCAGATGGTCCTGGGTCTCCTTGCTGGCCGAGCCGACCGACTGGTTCAGGCGGTGGCCGATGCCGTCGAGCCGTTCCGACAGGGTCTTGTTCAGCTCCGACTGGCGCGAGCCGAAAATCTCGGCCATGGTCTGCATCCGCCCGGTCATCTCCGATTGCGACTGCAGGAGTGCGGCCACCTGGCCTTCCAGCTCGCCGGCGCGGCGGGCGGCCTCGCGCTCGGCGGCGAGCCTGCGGCGGCGGCCGTTCCACAGCGCGATCAGCATGACGAGAAGGATCGCGAACGAGGCCGCGCCGAGCGCCGTCAGGCCCTGGGCCAGCGTGAAATCGCGGTTGCCGAGAGTGAAAACAATCTCCTGCATGGCGCCACTCTAACCGATTCGGCCCGAAACGGCGCGCAAACCTGTCCATTCGGGGCGTTCCGGCGCGTTGACGGTTCTGTGCCGAACGCCTATGTCGCGTGCATGACGATACGCGACATCGTGACATTGCCGGATCCTGTGCTCCGACAGGTCAGCAGCGCGATCGAGACCGTGGACGACGAGGTCCGGCGGCTGCTCGATGACATGCTGGAGACCATGTACGACGCCCCGGGCATCGGCCTGGCGGCGATCCAGATCGGCGTGCCGAAGCGGATCGTGACGATCGACGTCTCCGCGCGCGGCCGCGACGACGACCGGACCGGTGAGAAGGCGGCGGACGAGGCGCCGGAAGGCGAGGACGAGAGCCTGCCGGCGGGGCCGCTGTTCCTCATCAACCCGGTGATTCTCTCCACGTCGGACGAGCGTTCCGTCTACGAGGAGGGCTGCCTTTCGATCCCGGACTATTACGCCGAAGTGGAACGGCCGGCCGAGGTGCGGGTGCGCTATGTCGGATATGACGGCAAAGAGCAGGAGCTGACGGCCGGCGGTCTGCTCGCAACCTGCATCCAGCACGAGATCGACCATCTCGATGGCCGGCTGTTCATCGATTACCTGTCGAAGCTGAAGCGCGACCTTGTGGTGCGCAAGTTCGCCAAGGCGGCACGCGCGGCCGAGAAGGACAGCCGGCGCAAGGCCGGCTGAGCGGCGGCGGCATGAGCCTGCGCATCGTCTTCATGGGCACGCCGGACTTCGCCGTGCCGACGCTGGTCGAGCTGATCGGCCAGGGCCACGAGATCGTCGCTGTCTACAGCCAGCCACCGCGCCCCGGCGGGCGGCGCGGGCTGGAGCCAAGGCCGAGCCCCGTCCACGCCAAAGCCGTGACGTTCGGACTCGACGTACACCACCCGACCAGCCTGCGGAACGCCGAAGCGATCGAGACCTTCGCCGGCCACGACGCCGATGTCGCCGTCGTGGTCGCCTACGGTCTGATCCTGCCGGCCGACGTGCTTGCCGCGCCGACGCTCGGATGCCTCAACCTGCACGCCTCGCTGCTGCCGCGCTGGCGCGGCGCCGCGCCGATCCAGCGCGCGATCATGGCCGGCGACCGGGAGACCGGCGTCAACGTGATGCGCATGGAGGAAGGGCTCGACACCGGGCCGGTTTGCCTGTCGGAGACGGTGACGATCGGCGACAACGAGACGGCCGGCATGCTGCACGACAGGCTGGCACGACTCGGCGCCGACCTGATGGCGCGGGCGAGTGCCGCGCTGGAGCGCGACGCGCTCAACTGCACGCCCCAGCCGGAAGCGGGCGTGACCTATGCCGACAAGATCGACAAGTCAGAAGCCCGCATCGACTGGAGCCTTCCGGCCGCCCGGGTGCACAACCTGATCCGCGGCCTTTCGCCCTTTCCCGGTGCCTGGTGCGAGGCGGAGATCGTCGGACGGCACGAGAGGCTCAAGGTGCTCGCGAGCGAACTTGTGCCCGGCTCGGGCGCGCCGGGCGACATCCTCGCCGGCGACCTCAGCGTGGCATGCGGCGAAGGCGCCGTCCGGCTGACCGAGGTCCAGCGCGCCGGCAGGCAGGCGGTCGACGGCGCGGAGTTCCTGCGCGGGCTGCAGGCGCGGCCGGCGAGCCTGGCGTAGGCCCGTGCCACGCTATCGCCTGACGATCGAGTATGACGGCGGCCCGTTCGTCGGCTGGCAGCGCCAGGCCGAGGGACAATCGGTCCAGCAATGCCTGGAGGAGGCGGTGCGCGCCTTTTGCGGCGAGAGCGTCGGCGTGCGCGGCGCCGGGCGCACCGATGCCGGCGTCCACGCGCTTGCCCAGGTGGCGCATCTGGACCTGGAAAAGGAGTGGCCGTGCGACACGGTCGCCGACGCACTCAACGCCCACATCAGGCCGCAGCCGATCGCCGTGCTCGATGCGGCCATCGTCGACGAGGATTTCGACGCGCGCTTCTCGGCGACGATGCGGCACTATCGCTACCGCATCGTCAACCGGCGCGCGCCGCTGACGGTCGATCGCGGCCGGGCCTGGCGGGTCGGGCGG
>DATHRP010000145.1:0-6876 GCA_035465195.1 Afifellaceae bacterium
CCATTTCTTCCAGCGGCCGGTCGTCGCCCGCGATGTCGAGGGTTCGCTCGATCTCGACGTCAACACGGTCTATGCCTGTATCGCCGGCACGAGCAAGCATGTCGGCACGAGCTTCGTCTTCGGCCGCAATGTCGAGGCGGCCATGCCGCTGCTCCACGCCGTGGCCGGCGGCGAGGCGCAATGGCGCGCCCGGCCCTTCGTCAGCAACTCCAACTGTTTCGTCGTGCCGCCGCTCAAGTTTGCCGAGGATGCCTGCGCCGTGCTGGAGGCCTGCGTCCGCGCCGGCATGCCGGTGCTCCTGCTCTCCGCCGGTCAGGCCGGCGCGACCGCACCCGCCGCGATCGCCGGCGCCGTGGTCCAGGCGGTGGCAGAAGTGTTGGCCGGGCTCGTCTACGTCAACGCGCTGGCGCCCGGTCATCCGGCGATCTTCGGCACCTGGCCGTTCGTCTCCGACCTGAGAACCGGCGCCATGTCCGGCGGCTCCGGCGAACAGGCGCTGCTCACCGCCGCCTGCGCCCAGATGGCGCAGTTCTACGACCTGCCCGGCGGGTCCGCCGCCGGGATGACCGACAGCAAGATGCCGGACATCCAGGCCGGCTACGAAAAGGGCGCGAGCACGATGCTCGCCGGTCTCGCCGGCCTCAACATGGTCTACGAATCCGCCGGCATGCACGCCTCGCTGCTCGGCTTCTGCCTCGAGAGCCTGATCATCGACAACGACATGCTTGGCCAGTCGATGCGCTGCGTGCGCGGCATCGAGGTAAATGACGACACGTTGTCGCTGGAGGCGATCCGCGACGTCTGCACCAACGGGCCGGGTCACTTTCTCGGCCATGAGCAGACGATCGCGCTGATGCAGTCGGAATATGTCTATCCCGCGCTTGGAGACCGCACGAGTCCGAAGGAGTGGGACGAGAGGGGCAAGCCGGATATCGTCGAGACCGCCGTCAGGCGCAAGGCGGAGATCCTGGCGGGCCATTTCCCGCGGCATGTCACAGCCGAACTCGACCGCGAGATCCGCGACATTGCGAACATCCTGCTGCCGCGCGAAGCGATGGGCGATTAGGCGGTCCTTGGCGACTTACCGATACATTGTCCGGCAAATCGGATATGATCGGGCGACCAAGGGATTCGCTGGCCTGCTCGACTGGTCCAGTCTGGCGCTAACGCGGTGATCCCGGACCCGTTTAGCTCGATCGATACCGGATATCCGCCAAGGCTGGCGGAGTCCCCTGCCCGCAATGGAGGCAAACAATGAATATCCTGGCTGAACCGCTGCAGAAATTCGCCACCAACTCGCTGGAGCAGCACTGGCTGCCCTTTACCGGCAACCGCGAGTTCAAGGCCGAGCCGCGACTCATCGTCAAGAGCGAGGGCATGCGGCTGTGGGACCACAAGGGCGGAACCATCATCGACGGCTCTTCTGGCCTGTTCAACGTCGCCTGCGGACACGGCCGCAAGGAGATAGCCGACGCCGTCTACGCCCAGATGCAGCAGAACGATTATTCGCCGCATTTCGCGATCGGCCATCCGGGCTCCTTCGCGCTGGCGGCGAAGCTTTCGCAGATCCTGCCCGACCCCTTCAACCACGTCTTCTTCACCAACTCGGGTTCGGAATCAATCGACACGGCGCTGAAGATCGCCATGGCCTACAACCGCGCCCGCGGCGAGGCCCAGCGCATCCGCTTCGTCTCGCGCGAGCGCGCCTATCACGGCGTCAATATCGGCGGCGTGTCGCTGTCCGGCATGGTTAAGAACCGCGAGACCTTCCCGGTCGTAATGCCGAACGTCGTCATGATGCGCCATACCTGGGACGCCGACCGACGCTTCGACCGCGGCCAGCCGGAGAACGGCGCGGAACTTGCCGATGACCTGCAGCGCATCTGCGACACCTATGGCGGCTCGACGATCGCCGCGGTCTTCGTGGAGCCGATTGCCGGCTCGACGGGCACCCTGGTGCCGCCCAAGGGTTATCTCGAGCGGCTCCGCCAGATCTGCGACCAGCACGGCATCCTGCTCGTCTTCGACGAGGTGATCACCGGTTTCGGCCGCCTCGGCAAGCCGTTTGCCGCCCATGCCTTCGGCGTCACGCCGGACCTCATGACCATGGCCAAGGCGCTGACCAACGGCGCCATCCCGATGGGCGCGGTCGCCGTGCGTGACGAGATCTACGAGACGGTGATCAACGCCGCGCCGGAGAACGCCATAGAGTTCTTCCACGGCTACACCTATTCGGCGCACCCTGCGGCCTGCGCCGCCGGCCTTGCCACCCTCGACATCTACGAGCGCGAAGGCCTGTTCGACAAGGCCGCGGAGCTCACCGACTACTTCCTTGACGCGATCTGGAGCCTGAAGGACATTCCCTGCGTCTACGACCTGCGCGGCTACGGCCTGATGGCCGCCGTGGAGATCGAGAGCGACGGCGTGCCGGGACGGCGCGGCCCGCAACTGCAGAAGCAGATGTTCTGGGAAGGCCTGCACGTCAAGTGGACAGGCGACAACGCGATCATCGCGCCGTCGCTGGTCGCCACGCGCGCCGACGTCGACGAGATCGTCGACAAGACCCGCAAGGTGCTGGAGTCCATATAGCGTCGCGTCGGACACACTGGCGGGAGCACCCGGCCCGATACCCGGTGCTCCCTGACCTTCCGATCAGCGGGCGACCACTTTCTTCAGGTCGTGGATTTCCGATCTGAGCGCCCGGACTTCGTTCAGCACGAGTTCCGTCTCGTTCATCATGGCGTCCCGCTCCGCGCGCGCCTCAGCCTCATGCTCGGACTGCATGGCATCGACGATGACGCCGATGAACAGGTTGAGCACGGTGAAAGCAGTGGCGATGATGAAGGGAACGAACAGCGCCCAGGCATAGGGGTACTGCTCCATGACCGGGCGCACGATGCCCATCGACCAGCTTTCCAGCGTCATGATCTGGAACAACGTGTAGGCGGAAGCGCCGATAGAGCCGAACCACTCCGGAAAATCCGCCGCAAACAGCTTCGTCGATATGACGGCGAAGACATAGAAGATCAGGCCGAGCAGGAAGACGATCGATCCCATGCCCGGCAGTGCCGACAACAGCCCGGTCACGACCCGCCGCATCGCCTTGACGGACGAAATGAGCCTCAACACGCGCAGGATGCGGAACGCCCGCAGGATCGAAAAGGCGCCTGTTGCCGGAACCAGCGCCACGGACACGACGGCGAAGTCGAAGATCCGCCATGGATCGCGCCAGAAACCGCGAAAATCGGCGATGAGCCGGGCGGATATCTCTGCAACGAAGACGCCCAGGATGACCCGGTCGACAAACTTCAGGGCCTCGCCGAGCCGGTCCATGGCCGCCTGCGAGGTTTCCATGCCGAGCGTGATGGCGTTGACGGCGATCAGGGCGACGATCGTTCGTTCGAAGGCGGCATGATCCAGGAGACGTTTCAGGTGGTCGCGCAACATTGTCGGTCGATGTCCGGAAGGTCGGTGACGGGCTAGCGGTTATCTGGGACGCCCGTCTGCCGGCTTCAACCGGGTCCCTGCACC
Organism: Afifellaceae bacterium; assembly: GCA_035465195.1. Taxonomy (GTDB): domain Bacteria; phylum Pseudomonadota; class Alphaproteobacteria; order Rhizobiales; family Afifellaceae; genus CAMYKZ01. Next base: position 3,532 of record DATHRP010000145.1, read on the forward strand.
CACCCAAGCGTCTTAACGGCTGCTGGCGCTAGCGGCGAGTGCGATCGACGCCAGCCGCGCGGCAACCGGATCGGCGCGCGATGTCAGCACCAGCGGCAGTGTCAACCCGTAGACGATGCCGGCAGCGCATGCGCCGGAGAAATAGACCATCATCTTGAACAGGGCGTTGCCGACCTCGATGGTCGGCGTCAGCAGGATGTCGGTGTTGCCCGCGGCCGGATTATCATAGCCCTTGGTTGCGGCGGCCGCGGCCGAGACGGCCAGGTCGAACGCCACCGGGCCGAACGCGTGCACGCCCCGGTCGCCATGCTCCCGGTTGATCGCCTCCGCGATCGCGTGCGCCTCGACGCTGGACGGCATCGATTCGATGACCGACTCGGTTGCCGAGAGCACGGCGACATGGGGGCGTTCGATGCCGACGGAGCGGGCCACCTCGATCGCGTTCTGCGCAATGCCGAGGCGCTGCTCCACGCTCGGCGCGACATTAAAGGCCGCGTCACTGATCAGGAGCGGTTTGCGCAGTCCCGGCGCGGTCATGTGGAAGATATGCGACGCCAGCCGGTCGGTGCGGAAGCCTGCGTCACGCGACAGGAAGGCACGCAGGTAGACATCGGTATGGACGCTGCCCTTGACCGCAAATCCGGCATTCCGCTCGCGCGCCACGTCCGCGGCGATCGCCGCGACTGACGTCTCGTCGGCGGCGTCGACCCGCTCGAAACCGGCAATGTCGAGACCGGCCTCCTCGGCCGCGCGTTCGATCCGGCCGAGCGGACCCACGAGGATCGGATCGGCGATCGCGAGCCGGCGCGCCTCGACGGCCGTTTCCAGCACAAGCGGGGTCTGCGCGCCGACGATCACGCAGCGCACGGGAGAAGCGCCCTTGAGGGATTCGAAGAGGGATTCCGGCAGTTCCGGTTCCCTGAACGGCATCAATCCGGTCATGACAGGCCCGTGGTTCGCATCATGCCGCCTCAATATTACCCCGGCGGCACGGGATCAACGGGCCAGACGGCGGGAAAATCAGGCGGCAGCCGCCTCCGCGGCATCCTTGCTGTGGACGCGGGACTTGGGGAAGATCACCCGCGCCTCGGTGCCGACCCGCGGCACGCTCTCCACGATGAACTCGCCGCCATGGGCCCGGGCGCAACCGCTGACGATGGCAAGACCGAGGCCGACACCGTCGTGCTGGCGGGCCAGTTCCGCGTTCGCCTGGAAGAACGGCTTGGTGATGTTCTGCAGGTCTTCCGAGGCGATACCGATGCCGTTGTCCGACACGACGATCTCCAGGTCGCCGGCCGCCCGCAGGCGGACGCGCAACTCGATGATGCCGTTCTCGCCGGTGAACTTCACCGAGTTGGAAATGAGGTTGAGCAGCATCTGGCGGGTCGTCGTCCGATCGCAGATCAGCGACAGGCCCTCCGTGCCGATGTGATAGGAAATGTGCTTTTCCTGCGCCTGCGACCAGCCGGCGACGATCCGCGAGATGCCGGACACCAGCTCGTTCAGCTCGACGATCTCCTCGTGCAGCTCGAAGCCGTCGGCCTCGATGCGGGAGACGTCGATCAGGCTGTTGACGACACCGAGAAGATGGCTGCCGCTCTCGTAAATATGGTCGGCATACTCGGTGTAGGATTCAAGGTCGATCTTCGGATCGGTGCTCTTCATGATTTCCGAGAAACCGATGATCGCGTTGAGCGGCGTACGCAGCTCGTGACTGACGCTGGCGAGGAAGTTCGATTTCGCCTGGCTGGCGGCAATAGCCTCCTTGGCGGCGAACTCGGCGACCAGCTCGGCCTGGCGGCGCTGCGTGACATCGCGGAACGTCAGCGTGACGATCTTGGTGGGCGGCGCGCCGTCGAGCATCGAAACGGTGGTGATCAGCTCGATATAGGCGTTCTTGCTGTCGTCGTGGATCTCGATCTCGCGCACGACCGGCTTGCCGGACGGGCCCGACGTCGCCTCTTCGACCGCGGTCAGAACCGCCGGCGAGAAGGTATCCGGAAGCACGTCCGTCAGGCTGCGCGAAAGCACGTCGACCGCTTCGCCGCCGAAAATGATCCGCTGTCCGGCCGGATTGATCGCGAGGATCGGCCCGCGGTGCTCGGCGATGATCACACCGTCGAAGCTGTCCGCCATGATCTGGCTGAGCAGCCGCTCGGTGTTGCGACTCTTCATGTTGGCGATGCCGACCTTGATCTCGCGAAAATCAAGCTCGCGCAATGCAGAAAGAATATAGAAGCTGACGAAGCAGATGTGCCATGCGGATGTCGGCAGGGAGACGGCAAGCTTGCCCTGCAGCACGATCGAGCTGAGCTCGACGAGCAGGATCATGCCCGGAAACAGGAAGCGCTCCTGCTGCCAGCGCGCCGCAGGGAACAAGACGCCGAACGTCAGGATGATCAGAACGGCGCCGCCGTACTTCACCAGCGGGCCGGGACGCGCGACCAGCCGGCCCTGGAGGATACTCTCGGTCGCAAGCGCCTGAAGCACCGGCCCGGACACGACCTGGTAGACCGGCACGTTGAAGCGGTCCTGCAGTTCGATCGCCGACGCGCCGACAATAATCTTGGCGCCGGCGTACCGCGTCAAGTCGACCGAGCCGTTCAGCACGTCGGAATAGGACAGCCGCGGAATCGTATCGGGATGGATCGAGAAATCGATCGACAGCCGGTCGGACGGTTCTCCGGTCCAGCCGGTCAGGATCTCCGACATCGCCGGATAGTAGATGTCGCCCGAATAGACGCCGTTGAAGATGCTGCGCGTTTCGCCGGTGGCATCGATATTGGCGTTGACGATACCGGTCCAGGCATGCTCGGCGAACTGCGGCAGCGGCCGCGTCAGGATCACCTGCGGGTCCAGCGTGCGCGCCGTGTCGAGTTGGTAGAAGGCCGGCAGGATGACGGAGCCACCCGCATATTCGAGCGCTTCCTCGAACATCCGGTCGTCGGCCGTGTTGGACGCCTGGCTGAAGTCGATATCGAAGGCGATCTCGGAGAACCCGGCGTCGACGAGCGTCCGCAGCAGATCGGCATGAATACGCCTGGGCCACGGCCAGACGCCGATCGCCCTGAGGCTCTTTGGATCGATCTCGATGACTACGACCTGGCCCGTGGCCGGACGCTGGCCTATCTCGAAGCGCTTGCTGTCGGCGTACCGGTCAAGCGCATCAACGATGCCGCTGGCCTGCGCGAGGATCAGGCATGCCACCACCAGAAATACTGATCGGAATCGTCCCACGGTCCCCCAACCCTACTCTGTGCGTTCCGGATCCAACGGCCGTCTCACTTGAAATGACCGAGTTTCTTGCCGTTGCTATTGCCGCGATTGTTGGCGAAGGAATTGTTG
>DATHRP010000146.1:0-1844 GCA_035465195.1 Afifellaceae bacterium
GCATCCTGAATCAGCTTGACCAATGGCGTCCCGTCCGCGGCTTTCTGGCGAAGTGTCTCGTCGAACAGGATGACACCCGAAACGAAGTCTTTCATGCCGTCGGCGCGAAACAGCCTCTCGCGATAGTCGCGGCGGTTATCCTCGGTCGATTCCAGATTGATGGTGTCGAACCGCTTCTTGATCGTGCCCGAGCTCTCGTCGGCTGCTAGGATTCCCTTGCCCTCGGCGACCATGCGGTTGGCGATATCGTCAAGACGGTCACTCATATCGATTTTCCTCTGGCGGGTGCGTTTTGCCCGGCCGCCCTGTCGGCCGGTTTTCCAGACGGTATTTAGCGCGGCCGGGGCGATATTTGAACCGGGAAATTGACCTGAAAACCGCTCGATGCCGATCGCTGCCGGCCGGAGGGGTGGCGGCTTTGCGGATCGGATACAGGCCCGGTAAGGTCATCAGGATTGCCGGGCTGGCGCTACTGAATGGCGAGCGTTCGGCGGCCGTCCGGAACGATCGACTGTTGTATCGATGATCGACCTCGATTGAGACGGTAGGGTTTGGGCTGTCAGCCGCGTTCGTCGCCGAAAACGTAGACGTCCCAGATCACGGCTTCCTCGCCGCCGCGCAGAAAGCCGTTGTACTGGTGGGCGGATTCGATGGTGATCAGTTCTCCGGTCTCACCGATATCGAAGCTCAGGGTCGAACCGAGCTTGTAGACGAGGGAGTCGCCCACAGGCTTGCCGTTGACCTTGATCACGAGGCGCGATCTGCGGGTCTTGCCGATATCGTCGTGGGCATGGAGCTGGATCGTGTTGATCCGGGCCGGTTCGTCGAGCCGGATGGTCAAGCTGTCCGCCGGTTTGCAATCGTGGTTCCCGATGGCGCAGAATTCCGAACACAGAACGCCGCCGATACACAATTTTTCCTCACTTGCGTGATGAATGATATGGCCGTTGACCGGGCCCGCGGCGGCGGCCACCGTGGCCGCAGGTTCGTCCTTTTTCGATTCAACCTTGGCCGTGGTGATCTTGTCCGGTTCGGACTTGCCGGATTCGGCTCCGCTCTCGCCGCCGAGAGCATGGGACGACAGGAGCGCCGCAACAACGACGAGCGGGAGGACGGTTCGGTCGGTCATTCGTGTTCCCTTGTCACAAAGCGGGCGTGGCAAGGCCAACGCGTTCTTCTTCCAGGAACGGGATGATCGGAGTGGATTGGGACGCGAGTTCGACCGCATTGCGGCACGGAATGGGTAACAGTCGGCCAATCGGGGCAGGAATTCGATCCGGAGGATCGTCTCGCCCCGGGGCTGCCTATGCCGCTGTCAAAGGATGGGGATGGCCGGCAGAAAGGGACGTCCGAGGATCGCGCGGGCCGGTTGCGCTTGTTCTGATCAACGGACGTCCGAAGGTGTTTGTGTGTTGCCGGATATTCTGGTCGGCTTGTTGCCGATTCTTATTAGTCTGAATTCGATCGCCTAGCGGGCAGCCACGAAATTGTCTCCGATGCCGCAGGTGCTGGCATATGCATGGGTCAGAGAGGCGTGGACGACATCCTTTGAGTCGGTGAATACGCGGCCGATCTTGTCGTAGTGCATGACACCAGGGGTTCTCAGCGGGCAGGCCACCGTCAGTTCCACGACCAGGCCGTTGTCGCGCTTGGCCAGGATGCGGGCTTCGAATTCCTGATCGGCCGGGGTGTTGACCGTCGGCAGCGCGGCGAGTGCGGCAATGCCCATTATGGAGAAGGATGCCATTTTCAGCTCCTGTTTATTCCTTGAACGGATCCTCCGACTTGAACATTCAGGTCCGAAGCGTGATCGCGTTCCTCATTCGCCGGGGAAATGGTCGGAA
>DATHRP010000147.1:0-6989 GCA_035465195.1 Afifellaceae bacterium
CACCTGGAGCATCTCGACCCGGACGTGTTGCATGAGCGGCTGCCGGGCATTTCCGAGACGGCGCGGATCTTTGCAGGGGTCGACGTGACCCGCGAACCGATCCCGGTGCTGCCGACGGTCCACTACAATATGGGCGGCATCCCGACCAACTTTCACGGTGAGGTGCTGACCAAGGTGAACGGCGAGCCGGATACGGTAGTGCCTGGCCTGATGGCGGTCGGCGAGGCGGCCTGTGTCTCGGTCCACGGCGCCAACCGGCTCGGCTCCAATTCGCTGATCGACCTCGTCGTGTTCGGCCGCGCCGTGGGCCATCGCTGCGCGGAATCGGTCACCCCGGGCGCACGTCATCCGGAACTGCCGGCCGACGCCGACGAGCGGGCGCTGTCGCGGCTCGACAAAGCGCGCCATGCCAGCGGCTCGACGCCGACGGCGGAACTCAGGGCGAAGATGCAGCGCGTGATGCAGACCAACTGCGCGGTTTTCCGCACCGGCGAGGTTCTCGAAGAGGGCCGGACGCTGATCAACGATGTCTGGAGCGGTTCCGACGACATCCGGGTGACGGACCGGACGATGATCTGGAACACGGATCTGATCGAGACGTTGGAATATGAGAACCTGATCTGCCAGGCAGTGACGACGATGGAATCGGCGGCAAACCGAAAGGAGAGCCGGGGCGCCCACGCCCGGGAGGATTATCCGGACCGCGACGACAAGGACTGGATGAAGCACACGCTCGCCTTCGCCGACGCCGACAAGCGGACGGTGCGGCTGGACGACCGTCCGGTGCACACCTACACGCTGTCCAACGACATCGCCTATATCGAGCCGAAAAAGCGCGTCTACTGAGCGCTCCGGGATACTGGCGTTTCCGCGGTCACCGCCGACGGCGGATGGCCGTACTGCCGGGAGAAAGCCCGCGACAGCGCGGCCGTAGATCCGAAGCCGTACCGGCCTGCCACGGCCTTCACCGTCTCGCCATGACGCAGGTCCTGCCGCGCCAGCGTCAGCCGCCATGCCGTGAGGTATGCGTTCGGCGTGCGTCCGACGATCCTGCGGAACGATGCCAGGAAATGGCTGCGCGACATGCCCGCGATTTCGGCCAGCTGTTCGATCGACCAGCGCTCGCCGGGGCTGTCGTGGATCGCGACGAGACTGCGATGCAGCCTTGCGTCGGCAAGACCGGCAAGCAGGCCGTGGGTCGTCGTCCCGGCTTGGATGGCGTCGCGCAGTAGAAGGACGACCATGACTTCGCACAGCCGGTCCAGCGTCGCGCCCCGGCCGCAACGTGGTACGGTCGCCTCGCCGGCAAACAGGCTTGCTGCCGCGGCCAGCCGGGACTCCGGCTCGATATCGATCCGAAGCGGGTCGGGAAGGGCGGTGACCAGCGGATTGGCTGCGCCGCCGAAATCGATACGGGCGGCAGTGACGAGCCCACCCGGTGTTGTGGCGATCGCGTCACGTACGGATCGCCCGTCCAGCGGAGCGGCGGCCCGGTAGAAAAGCACCCTTGGCCGGCTTCCGCCATGATCGGAAAGCAGGAGAAGGTTGGCGATCCCGCTTTCGGGTTCGACGATTTCCGTTCTCAGGCTGAACGCGGCGATCAGCGAAGACAATCGGTCCGGCGGCGGCATTTCAGACTTTCGATCAAAACAAACGGGATTTTATAGGCCGATAATCCTGTAGGGATCAAGGCGAACCAACCGAAAGGACAGCGTCCCATGCCCATCCCGCGTCAGAAAACGCCGGCCCTCACCGTCGAGACCCTTGGCCACGGCACCTTCGATCTCGGCTCCGCAAAGCCGGCCCGTGGCACCCTGGTGTGTTTCTACCGCGGCCTGCACTGCCCGATCTGCGCCGGCTATCTGACGGAGCTTGAGAAGCAGACGCCGGCTTTCGCCGAACGCGGTGTGGAAACGATCGCCATCAGCTCCGACGGGAAGGACCGGGCGCAGCAGATGGCTGACAAGATCGGCGCCGACAGACTGCGTTTCGGCTACGGCCTGCCGCTTTCCGTCGCCCGCGAATGGGGCCTCTACATTTCCACCTCGCGCGGGCTGACCTCGATCGGCATCGAGGAGCCGGCATTGTTCTCCGAACCCGGCGTATTTCTCGTGCAGCCGGATACGACGCTCTATTTCTCGTCGGTGCAGACCATGCCGTTCGTGCGGCCGAACTTCGGCGAGATGGTCAAGGCTCTCGATTTCGTCATCGAAAAGGATTATCCGGCGCGCGGCGAATATACCGGCGCGGTCTGACGCTCAGCCGCGGCCTGCCATGTGATGGTCGGTCAGGGTATCCACCGTCTGCCGCAGCCGATCGGTGCCGCCAAAGGTCACGCCCAATTCCCTGAGGCCCGTGCAATCCATCGCGTTGAAAGCCGCGCGATCGTCCGGGTATTCCGGCAAGGAAGTCTCACGGTTTGATCGAGCCCGGACGAGTGCGGCGATGTCCCGGGTCGTGACACAGAGGTCGGAGCAGTTGAACGCCCGACCGGCGATTGCGCTTTCCGACGCCCCGAGCAGGCAGAGAAGCGAAGCCGCGACATCCGCGCCATGCACCTCTGTGCCGCCGCGTGGCGGGATCGGCTTACCGTCGAGGCAGTCGCCGATCAGGTCGAACCATTTCGAGCGTTCGATTGGATTGGCAATTCCGTAGACGCCGGTCGGCCTGAGGGCGCAAACCGGCCAGCCGTCCTGGCTCGCATGGCTCGAAGCGAAAGCCTCGAGTGTCGCCTTGGCCGCGCCGTAATGCGTGTCGGGCCGAACAGCCATGTCCTCGGTAAGGACGGTACCGGGCTCGCGCTTGCCGTAGACGGCGCGGCTGGAAAACAACACTGCGCGGCCGACTCCGAGACGCATGGCCTCACCGATCAGGGCGAGAGATCCGGCGACATTGGCTTTGAGAAAGCCCGAGAGATCGTTGCCTTCGCCCAGTCGGTAGCGGCCGGGCTCGTGCTGGTAAGCGGCATGGATGAGCGCATCGACGCCACCGAGAAGCGGGCGAAAGTTGGAGTCCGGGTCGAGCGCGATGGCGTAGGCTTCCACACTGCCGGGCACCGGCGCGCCGCCGGGCCGGACCATGACCCTCACCTCATGCCCGGCCTCCAGCAGGGCATCGACGATGAAGCCGCCGACATATCCGGTAGCTCCTGTCACCGCGATTTTCATGACCCGTCCCCGGCAAACGGGCTCGGCAGGTCGTCGGGCGGACGTCCGCCTTCGTAGATACGCCACCACAGATCGATCAGCGGCTGCAGCTTTTCGCGCTTGGGATGGTAGTCCTGCCACGGCTTTTCATACTGGTAGTGCAGTACGCGGATATCCGGCCATAGCCACAATTCCGGCAGGTTGAAGAAGACGTATTGCAGCACGTTGTCGAGATAGGGCAGGCCGTGCCAGTCGGGGAACCATGCCTGCAGGAAGGTCTGGTCGGTCCTGCGCCAGAAGGCGTCCGGCCGGTCGAGCCGGGCGACCATGGCCTCGTAGGTAGCGATGTCCGGCCGCGCGACGAAGACGCCGGAGTTCAGCCGGCCGAAGTCGGCGAGTGTTTCATAAAGGTTGGGCGCGGCGGAGAATTCCGGATAGCCGAACAGCCGGTCGATATTCCGCAGTACGATTGCATCGGCATCGATGAATACGACGCGCTTGTAGCGGTCGAGCTTCCAGAGATGCAGTTTGCAGAAATTGTCGAGCGGATCGTGGAATTGCGGCTTCTCCCCCTTGGTGAAGGGCGCGGCGCCATGTAGTTCCTCACGACCATGGCGCTGGCGGAATGCCTCGGAGAAGGAAGGCTGGTCGACATCGACGATTGTCGCCCCTTCGCTTTCCAGCGCATCGAGGCCGGTTGCGACGGGCGTCGCCATGACGACGAGGGGCGCCGTGCAGCCCGCCGCCTTCAGTGAACGTGCCAGAGCCAGCGCACCCATCGCATAGTCGGCGTTGCTGACCAGCGTGACATAGGCGTGCATGTCTGAGGGCTCCGGTCAGTCGCCGCCGATGACGGTGAACTTCCGGCGCTCCGGATTGGTCTCGATGCGCGGCGCGATGTCCTTCGTCCAGGCGGACATGCAGGGGATGCGGGAGCGGTCGATGCGATAGGCATATTTTTGCGCCACGTCGACGATCTCGCCGAGCAGCCCGTCCTGCAGCGTCGTCGGGTCGAGGCCGAGCGTGAGGAACTGGTCGTTCCTGACCACCAGATCGTTCTCGTCGGCTTCCTTGCGCGGGTTCGGCAGGTAGGCAATCTCCGCGCCGGTCAACCTGGAGACCATCTCAGCCAGTTCGCGGACCCGGTGTGTTTCCGTCATCTGGTTGAAGATCTTGACCCGGTCGCCGGCGGCCGGCGGGTTCTTCAGGGCAAGCTCGATGCAGCGCACGGAATCCTTGATGTGGATGAAGGCGCGGGTCTGGCCGCCGGTGCCGTGCACGGTCAGCGGATAGTCGATGGCGGCCTGGATGAGGAAACGGTTCAGCACGGTGCCGTAATCGCCGTCATAGTCGAACCGGTTGACAAGTTGCACGTGCCTGCGGGTCTGGTCGGTGTGGGTGCCCCAGACAATGCCCTGGTGCAGGTCGGTGATCCTCAGCCCGTCGTTCCTTGCGTAGAACTGGAACATCAGCTGATCGAGGCATTTGGTCATGTGATAGACCGAGCCCGGATTGGCCGGGTAGAGGATTTCCTGCTCCGCTGTCTCGCCGTTCTCCAGCGTCAGCCCGACCGGGAGATAGCCTTCCGGAATCGCAGCACCGACGGTCGAATAGCCGTAGACGCCCATGGTGCCTAGATGCACGAGATGGGCATCTAGGCCGATAGCCACCATGGCGTTCAACACGTTGTGGGTGGCGCTGACGTTGTTGTCGACGGTGTAGCCCTTGTGGCGGTCCGACTTCATGGAATAGGGCGCCGCGCGCTGTTCGGCGAAATGAATGATCGCATCAGGCCGCTCGTTCTGCAGCCAGGCCTTGAGACGCTCATATTCCTTCGCCACGTTGATCAGGTGGAACCGGATAGGCTCCTCACCCAGTTCTCGCCAGACCCGCATGCGCTCCTGGATGGAATCCATCGGTGTCAGCGACTGGACGCCGAGCTCGGTGTCGACCCAGCGGCGGCTCAAATTGTCGATGATGTGGATCTCGTGGCGCTGACCGGACAGGTGAAGACAGGTCGGCCAGCCGACGAAACCGTCACCGCCAAGGACTGCGATTTTCATGAAACGCCCTCAATTGCTTCCGCGCGGACCGCAGCGGCCATCATGGCCTGACCCACGCCCGCCGTCGTTCGAATGTTCGTATGTGACGAGCAGTGTGAAACAAATATGGCGGGATGAACAGCCGCCGTCCGGAATTACGGCTCAGGACGCCGGAAATCCGGGGTCCGTATCCCCTTCCACTGCCTTTTCCGACTTCTTTCTGCGCTTGTCCGGATGCAGGCTCTTGCCAAGGATATGAGCGCTTTCGGCGATCACATCGGCGCTTGAGCCGACGATCAGCGGATCCGGACCGCGTACCACATGCTCGTCCTTGCCGGGATAGGGCAGCGAAGCCAGGAAGTGCTGCATGCAGTTCAGCCGCGCCCGCTTCTTGTCGTCGGACTTGACGACGACCCAGGGCGCATCGGCGGTGTCGGTGTAGAAGAACATCGCCTCCTTGGCTTCCGTGTAGTCGTCCCACTTGTCGAGCGACTGCTTGTCGATCGGCGACAGCTTCCAGCGCTTCAGCGGCTCGTTTTCACGCGAACGAAAGCGGCGAAGCTGTTCCTCGCGGGTGACGGAGAACCAGTATTTGTAAAGCCGGATGCCGCTGCGCACGAGCATGCGTTCCAGTTCGGGGCACTCACGCATGAATTCGAGATACTCGTTCGGCGTGCAGAAACCCATCACCCTTTCCACGCCGGCCCTGTTGTACCAGGAGCGGTCGAACAGGATCATTTCTCCCGCCGCCGGCAGGTGGTCGATGTAGCGCTGGAAGAACCATTGCGTCTTCTCCCGGTCGCTCGGCTTGGGAAGGGCAACGACGCGTGCCTCGCGCGGATTGAGGTGCTCCATGAAACGCTTGATTGTGCCGCCCTTGCCCGCGGCGTCGCGTCCCTCGAACAGCAGGACGATCTTCTGGCCGGTGTCCTTGACCCATTCCTGGGCCTTGAGCAGTTCGATCTGCAGCTCGGCCTTGTGCTTTTCATAGACGGAACGCCGGACGCGGGTCTTGTAGGGATACTCGCCGGTCTCGAACGTCCTGCGGATCGTATCGCGGTCCGGTCTGTCGGATCGCACAGCGCGGCCTTCGGCGGCCGGATCAGCCGCATCGGCCGACGAAGCGGTTTGTGATCCGGATCGGGTGCCTGCGCGGGATGCGGTGCGCGTGCCGCCGCCTACGGATCTGCTCATCGTGTAACCCCTCGAACGATCGCGCCTCGATCATCTTCATTGACGTGGCGGGAGTCTTGATCCTGATCAATCGGCGACTATCGCCGAAAGGTTGTTGTGCAACTGCGAAATTCCGCCCTATACCGGATTGACGGGCGCAGTCCGCCGCGACACGTTACGGCCATACCGAAAGGGGCGGGGCATCATGGTTCAGCTGACGTTACCCAAGAATTCCAGGATGACCGACGGCAAGACATGGCCGAAGCCGGACGGAGCATCCCATCTGAGGGAATTCCGGATCTACCGCTGGAATCCCGACGACGGCGACAATCCGCGCATCGACACCTATTTCGTCGATACCGACGATTGCGGGCCGATGGTGCTGGACGGCTTGTTGTGGATCAAGAACAAGGTCGATCCGACGCTGACGCTGCGGCGGTCGTGCCGCGAGGGGATCTGCGGCTCCTGCGCGATGAATATCGACGGCATGAACACGCTGGCCTGCACCCGCGGCCTCGACGAGATAGACGGGCCGGTGAAGGTCTATCCACTGCCGCACATGCCGGTGGTCAAGGATCTGGTGCCGGACCTCACGCTCTTCTATGCCCAGCATGCCTTTGTCGAACCA
>DATHRP010000148.1:0-5918 GCA_035465195.1 Afifellaceae bacterium
AGCCGCGACTCGTGCAGGCGCAGATAGCGCTCATAATCTCTTTCAGCAGGCATTGCAGGCGGCATGTGATTGATGCCGTAGAGCACGCAGTCGCGCAGTTCTCCCTGCGGGAAGAAGGTGTCGGCGTCGACATAGCCGATGCGCCGGCCGGTCACCCATTCCGGGAGATCGTCGATTACCCGGTCGCCGACGGAAACCCGGCCACGACTTGTCCTGAGCAGCCGGGCGATCAGTTCGGCAAAATGATCCGCGCCGCCGCCGACCGGACCGATCAGCGCGGTCGTCTCGTCCAGGCTGATCCGCGTGGTGACCTGGTCGAGCAGGGTAGCACCGGATTCGTCGATGACGGAAACGTTGGCGACGCGGATTTCGCCGGACAGCGGCGGGACGGCCTCGGTCGGGAATGCCTGCTGATCGGGATCCATCAGCCCCTCGATATCGAACTGTTCGATGACCTGACTGTACTTGACCTGGACGTCGAGCCGTTGCTGGTCCCAGTCGATCAGCTCCTTAATCGGCGACGGCAATTCCTTGTAGGCGGCGATGACGGCGACGAGCTGGCCGATGTCGAGCTGGCCGCGAATGGCGAAGTAGCCGCCGATCAGGTAGAACAGGAACGGCGTCACCTGGGCGAGGAAGTTGTTGAGGAACTTGACGATGAACTTGCGCCGGAAGATCGCGTACCGGATGTCGTAGATGCGGCCGAGACGCGAGGTGATATCAGCGCGCTCGTAGTTCGAACTGTCGTTGACGTGAACGCTGGCGATGCCGTCGACAATTTCGCCGACCCGCCCGGACAGATCGCGCGTGGCGATCTGGCGCTCCTTGGACAGGACCAGCAGATAGCGCCTGAGGCGCGGTATTATCACCATCTGCACAGCCAGGATTCCGAGCGTCAGAAACCCAAGCGAACGGCTCTGCACGAATATGAAGACCAGCGCCGTGACGGCCTGGCCGGCAAGGAAGACCGGCTGAACGAAGGCTTCGCCGGTAAAGCCGCCAAGCGGCTGCAGCTCGTCCTTGATCATGGTGGCGATCTCGGACGCCTTGACCCGCCTGAACTGGCCGAGCGGGAAGCGCAGCACGCGGTCGACCAGTTCGTAGCGCATGCGCCGCAGCATCCGCTCGCCGAGCCGGCCCTTGTAGATATTGATGTAATACTTGAACAGGCCGTTGATGACGACGAAGCCGAGGAAGACGCCGCTCAGGACGAAGAGCGCGTTCAGCCTGTCGAGCGTGACGCCCGACGAGATCTGCCACTCGCCGCTCTCGCTGATCCAGGTCGGGACCGAGACCGAATATTCAAAGTAGGTGACGCTCGACGTCGGCGATTCGTAGCCGGTGCCCTGAATCGGCCCGTTGACGATCTGCTTCGGCAGATCGAGCGAGATGAACAACGGCACCATCGACGCCAGCACGATGAACAGGATCCAGACTTGCTGGAGCCTGGTGTGCCGCCAGGTGTATCTGAAGATGTTCTGGTCTATGGCTCTTGTCCTGCCCTTCAACAGCCGGGCAACTGCCGGGGCGGCCGCCCGGGATCCAGACCGGCCGGCGCCGCCGGGCGGCGAACGGACCGATTCCCCCTAAGGGTGACTCTAGGACGGCGGTGGAGAGCGCGCAACTGGCGCGCAAACCATCGTGAACAGATGTCAAACGGCGCTCAGAGCGACAGACGCGGCGACAGAGCGGCCGGAGAGACGCGCAGATCGAGGATCGCCGGGCAGCCGGCGCTCCTCGCCCGCTCGAGTGCGGCGGGAAACTCGGCGTCGCTTTCCACAGTTTCGCCGTAGGCGCCATAGGCGCGGGCGAGCGCGGCAAAGTCCGGATTGACCATCGTCGTGCCGGACACCCGGCCGGGGTAGCTGCGCTCCTGGTGCATGCGGATGGTGCCGTACATACCGTTGTTGGAGATCAGCACGACGATGTTGGCGCCGTACTGTGCGGCGGTGCCGAACTCCTGCATGGTCATCTGGAAACAGCCGTCGCCGGCGAGACAGATGACATCGCGGTCGGGATGTCGCAACTTCGCGGCGACGGCGGCCGGCAGGCCGTAGCCCATCGAACCGGAGGTCGGCGCGAGTTCGGTACGCCAGGCGCGGTAGCGATAGTAGCGGTGCAGCCAGGCGGCATAGTTGCCGGCGCCGTTGGCGAGGATCGCGTCGTCGGGCAGTACCTCGCGCAGATGCCGAACCACCTGCTCCATCTTCAGGCTGCCCGGGGTCTCCCGCGGCTCCTGCCAGGCTTCATAATCGGCATGGGCCTCGGCGAGCAGACCGTCGCGGGGGCGCTCGGGCGGCCTTGCGGCGTCGGCGAGCTGGCGGACGAAGACGCCGGCTTTCGCGACGATCGCGAGCGACGGCCGGTAGACGCGGCCGAGTTCGTCCGGGTCGGGATAGACGTGAACGAGTTCCTGTTTCGGCCCGGGAATGCCGACGAGCGTGTAGCCGCTGGTGGTCATCTCGCCGAGGCGGGCGCCGAGCACCAGCAGGAGGTCGGCGTCGCGGACGCGCTCGGCGAGCTTCGGATTGATGCCGATGCCGACGTCGCCGGCGTAGCAGGCGCGGCGGTTGTCGACATAGTCCTGGCAGCGAAACGAGGCGCCGACAGGCACGGCGGCGATCTCGCCGAGCCGGCCGAGCGCTTCCGCCGCTTCCGCCGACCAGCCGCTGCCGCCGGCGACAATGAACGGCCGTTCGGCCTTCGCCAGCCGGTCGATCACGGCAGCGACGTCGGACGCCGCCCCCTCGCCCGACGGCAGGCTTGCCGGCGGGGCGTCGGCAACGTCAGCAGTCGCCGACAGCATGTCCTCCGGCAGCGCCAGGACGACCGGGCCCGGCCGGCCGGTTTGGGCGACGTGGAAGGCGTGGCTGACATATTCGGGAATGCGGTCTGTACGGTCGATCTCGGCGACCCACTTGGCCAGCGGGCCGAACATCTGCCGGTAGTCGACCTCCTGGAAGGCCTCGCGGTCGCGCTGGTCGCTGGCGACCTGGCCAACGAACAGGATCATCGGCGTGGAATCCTGCATGGCGATATGGACGCCAGCCGAGGCGTTGGTGGCGCCCGGACCGCGGGTGACGAAGGCTACGCCCGGCCGACCGGTCAGCTTGCCGTCGGCCTCGGCCATGATCGCGACGCCACCCTCCTGGCGGCAGACGACGGTCTGGACCGGGCTGCCGTAGAGCCCGTCGAGGGCGGCGAGATAGCTCTCGCCGGGAATGCAGAAGACCCGCTCGACCCCCTGGATCGCGAGCTGGTCGACGAGGATCTGGCCGCCGTGGCGTTCGCCCATCAGGGCTCTCCCGGATTGTTTCGAACCGGCCGGCATCCTTAGCGCAACGCGGCGGATTTGGAAACGCGGCATCGGTGGGTCGTCCACACGGGGCTTCGACGTTCGGCCGCCGCGGCCAGGGAGGGGGTGGTGCGCGGCCAAATGTGCGGCGAAACAACCCCATGCAAGGTTCCGGGCAAAGTGCCGAATTCTTGCGGTAAAATTCTTTAACTCATTGATTTCATTATTCTATTTCGAGATATGCATTCGAATGCCGGGGGGCCCCGACAGGAGGTATCGCCGACTGAAGCAATCACGCGTGAAGATCGAGCTTCATCAGGATCGCCTCGGGCGACGTGCCCGCGTCGCGCGGCCTGTCATCCATCCGGAAACCCTCCGACGCGTGGAGCGCCAGCGCCTCGTGATGGCGCGGCAGGGCGCTGAGCACCATGGTCGTGAAGCCCATCTCCCGGGCGCGCCGCGCGAGATGGCGGACCAGCTCCCGGCCGACGCCGAGGCCCCGGACGCTGTCGCGGACGAACATCCGGTTCATCTCGCAGACGCCCTCCCCGAACGTCTTCAGCATCAGGATGCCCACCGGCTCGTCGCCGTTCACCGCGAGCAGGCACTCGCCCTTAGGCGGATTGTAATGGACCAGCACGTCGCGGATCTGCTCGTCGAACTCCTGCGCCCGCACATAGGTTTCGATCTGGTCGCGCATGTCCGGATAGCGCTCGCGCAGCCAGTCGATGAACTCGTAGGCGAGCGTGTAGACGGCATCGGCGTCTTCGCGGCTGCGGACCGTCCGGATTTCGACCATGAACGCGCCTCCGTGGCGGAGGCGCATGATAGCGGGAACGAAACGATCGGGATACGTGAGTAGCCCTCGCCGGCCCCGGACTGGCCCCACCATGTGATCCAGTATGGCAATCACCGGGGTGCGACCGCCTTCGAAGGAGGCGATTTAGCGTCCATGTCCGTTCCGGGTCATTTGCAGACCTGGCCGCACGGTCTCGCAATGTCTGAATCTTGTGGTGAAGCGGACATACCGGAACCGCCGGCCGCATGTCCGCCAAGTGCCACTTTCGAAAGTTTCTTCGGCTTTCCTGCCTACGCAGGCGCACAACAAGTCTTGCCTTCCTGTATCGGCGGGCAAGGCACAGTGCCGTAAGAGCAATAAACGCAACAATCGCCTTCGTTTGGTTTGAGCAAGGCACCGCATCCCTTGCAATCGTAGAACCATTGGCATGCCGTTGTCGGCATCGTCTCGGTTTCAACGTGTCCGCACTTCGGGCAGGTAATCGTTGATTGCAGCTCTACGCTGCTGCTTTGCGTTTCCATAGGGCGTACACCGTGATTGCGATGAAGATGGCAAGAGCGGGCAGGAGAACGTAATCCAGGACACCGACGAGTGCCGATAATCCAATTGTTCCGAGCAGGATGACGAAAACTGGCGTGAGACAACAGATGGCCAGGACGACCGTGCCGATTATCCCTGTTCGGACGAGCCTCCCGTCATTCATGAGCCGGAGGTCTGCTCGATGACGGAGGTCTTGTAGCCGATCCCGGCTGTAGCCTGCCTTATTGCTTCGACCGAAGTGATCGCATCGTCGAAGGTTACCGTTGCAGTCCGGTCGTCCAAGACAGTATCGACCGCCGTGACCCCCTCGAGCGCAGAGATGCTCATTTTCACGATGACCGGGCAACTTGCGCAGGTCATTCCGGGCACGGATAGTTTGACAGTCTGCTCACCGGCCAAAGTGACTGGAGATGCCAGCATCACCGTTGCCAAGGCCGCGTACATCAAAATCCGCTTCATGGTGGATGTCCTCGCTCACTTATCCAAATACGACTGGAACGATGTATGGCCATGCGATGGCAAGAAACACCAACACCGTTGCCAACCAGAGGGCTGTTTTGACCAAACGATTTGGCAACGGCTTCGCACAGGCGGCATCGTCCGCACATGCGATCTTCGGTTTCCGATAAACGAGCCAGTAGCCGTAACCAAGAAATCCGAACGTGATCGCTATGAAAATTGGCTGGTAGGGCGATAGTGATGTCAGCC
Source organism: Afifellaceae bacterium (assembly GCA_035465195.1). GTDB lineage: Bacteria > Pseudomonadota > Alphaproteobacteria > Rhizobiales > Afifellaceae > CAMYKZ01. Next base: position 5,343 of record DATHRP010000148.1, read on the forward strand.
GCCCGATCCAAGCGCCGCTGACACCAAGACTGAACAGCACCAGCGGAACCATGCAACAGGTCGAGGCGCCGACTGCACCAAGAATGCCACCGACCGCGACAAGCTTTGCCTTGCCAGTGTCGTCGCCGTTCACTGGAACAGAGGATATGCTGTCTGAACTTTGGGACACAATTATCCTCGCCAATCTTCAATTGTCGGCGTAATCTACGATCTGTAGCTACTACAGATACAAGGGTCTTTGATGGTAGGATCGATCACAAAGAAGCGAGGATACTCGATTGGTGAGATGTCCCATCAGGCAGGCGTGAACATCGAGACCATCCGCTACTATGAACGCATTGGCATTATGCCGGAGCCGGACAGGACGCCAGGCGGAACTCGACAGTATCACCACGACCAACTAAAGCGGCTGTTCTTCATCAAGCGGAGCCGAAGACTCGGTTTCAGCATCGAAGAAATCCGGGCACTTCTGACCATGGTCGATAGCCGTGAATACTCCTGTGCCGACGTTCATCAGATGACCATGGTCCACCTGTCGGAGATCCAATCGAAGATTGCTGATCTGAAGAAGCTGGA
>DATHRP010000149.1:0-5626 GCA_035465195.1 Afifellaceae bacterium
ATCGGCGAGCGGCTGTTGTCGGGCCACCAGAACGAGAACGCCATCTTTGGCTTCGATTCCGTGCCGTTCCTGGCCACCTCGTTTGACGATGCGGCCAAGCTCTGGAAGGCTGCCAAGCCGACCCTGGAAAAGGTGCTCGACGAGCAGAACCTTGTGCTCCTCTATTCGGTGCCCTGGCCGCCGCAGGGGCTCTATTTCAAGAAGGAGGTGAACTCGGTCGCGGACATGAAGGGCGTCAAGTTCCGCTCCTACAACAATGCCACCGCGCGGCTGGCGGAGCTGACCGGCATGCTGCCGGTGACAATCGAGGCGGCCGAGATCTCGCAGGCCTTCGCCACCGGCGTGGCGGAATCGATGATCTCGTCGGGCGCCACCGGCTATGACCGCAAGGTCTGGGAGAGCCTGACCCACTTCTACGAGGTCGATGCCTGGCTGCCGCGCAACTATATCATCGTCAACAAGGATGCCTGGGAAGCCACGTCCGATGCCAACCGGACCGTGATGCTTGACTGTGCGAAAAAGGCCGAGGATGCCGGTACCGCCAGGGCCGTCGAATACACCCAGTTTACGCTGGACGGCCTGCGCGCCGGCGGCATGACGGTCGGTCCGGCAAGCGATACGCTGAAGGGCGAACTGCGTGAAATCGGCGAGACAATGACGAACGAATGGCTGCAGGACGCCGGCGACGAAGGCAAGGCCATCGTCGACGCCTTCAAGGCCATGTGACGAACCGGTTCTGGCGGGGAGGCGAGATTGCCTCCCCGTTTTCTTAATGACCGGCTTTGCGGCGGGCAGGGCCGATCCGGGGAGTTCACGGGGCGGTGAGATCTTTCCTGCGCAGTATCCGCGCATACCTTGACTGGCTGTATCTGGCCGGCGGCGTTGTCGCCGCCTTGTTCCTGATCGCCATACTTGTCTTGATCGTGCTGCAGATGGTCGCCCGCTGGACCGGCGAGGTCTTCCCCGGCGCGCCGGATTATGCCGGCTACTGCATGGCGGCCGCCTCGTTCTTCGCGTTCGCCCATGCCATGACCCGCGGGGCCCATATCCGCGTCAGCATCCTGCTCAATGCCTCCGGCCCGCTCGCCCGGCGTATCCTCGAGACGTGGTGCTTCGCGATCGCCACGGCGCTCGCCTGGTACTTCGCCTATTTCGCCGGCAAGACGGCCTATCAGTCCTGGCGGTTCAACGATATCAGCCAGGGCCAGGATGCCACGCCCCTGTGGATACCGCAGATGGCGATGGTGATCGGCGCGATCCTCCTGGCGATTGCGCTGACCGACAATCTGGTCAGCGTACTGATAAGCGGCCGCCACCGGATCCGCGCCGACACCGTCGAACAGAGCCACGGCGAATAGGGGCCGCGATGGAAGAATTCCAGCTCATCGGCCTGTTTCTCTTCGTGCTGTTCCTGCTGCTCGGGACCGGGGTCTGGGTCGGACTGGCTCTGATGGGCGTTGCGTTCGTCGGGTTGATGCTGTTCCACCCGAGCTCGGATCTCGGCCTTGCGATCTTCCACCCGGAGAATTCGCGGAAATTCTTCCAGGTCCTCGACCGCACCGGCGGGTCGATGATCACCACCATATGGACGGCCTCCTCGTCTTGGACGCTGACGGCGCTGCCGCTGTTCATCTGGATGGGCGAGATCCTCTACCGCACGCGGCTGTCGGAGGACATGTTCCGTGGTCTGTCGCCCTGGATGGCGCGTCTTCCGGGCGGCCTGGTTCACACCAACATCGTCGGCTGCACGGTGTTCGCGGCGGTCTCCGGCTCGTCCGCTGCGACGCTCACCACCGTCGGCAAGATGTCGATCCCGGAGCTGCGCAAGCGCGACTACCCGGAGACCATGATCATCGGCACGCTGGCGGGCGCTGCCACGCTCGGCCTGATGATTCCGCCGTCGCTGACACTGATCGTCTATGGCGTGAAGATCAATGAATCGATCCGCGAGCTGTTCATCGCCGGAATTCTCCCCGGCATAGTGCTGGCGGCAATGTTCATGGCCTATGTCGCGATCCATTCGCTGGTGTCCAGAAAGTACAATCCGAAGACCGAACCGGCGATGAGCTTCCGGGAGAAGCTCTGGAATTCGCGGTTTCTGATCCCGGTGATCGCGCTGATCCTGCTGGTCATCGGCTCCATGTATCTCGGCTTCGCCACGGCCACGGAAGCCGCCGCGTTCGGCGTACTCGGCTCGCTGGCGCTGGCGGCCGGGCAGGGCTCGCTCAACCGCCGCACCTTCGCCGAAAGCCTGATGGGCGCGACGCGGACCTCGGCGATGATCGCGCTGATCCTGGCCGGTGCGGCCTTCCTTTCGCTGGCGATGGGCTTCACCGGCCTGCCGCGGGCGTTGGCGGAATATATCGCCGGCCTGAACCTCAGCCGCTTCGAACTGCTGATGATGCTCCTGGTCTTCTACATCGTCATTGGTTGTTTCCTCGACGGCATCTCGTCCGTCGTGCTGACCATGGCCGTCGTCGAGCCGATGATCCGCGGCGCCGGCATCGACGTCATATGGTTCGGCATCTTCATCGTCGTCGTGGTCGAGATGGCGCAGATCACCCCACCAATCGGCTTCAATCTCTTCGTCCTGCAGGGCATGACCCGGCACGAAATGAATTACATTTCCCGGGCCGCCATTCCGATGTTCCTGATCATGGTGCTGATGGTGTTCGTGCTGATCGCCGTGCCCGAACTGGCGACGTGGCTTCCCGACAATATGCGCGCCAGCCCGGGCGGCTAGCGACAACGAAGGAATACGGCCGATGCTGAGCCTTCTCGCCGTCGCCGCCCGTCACGGCCGCTGGCTGCTGATCGCGGGGCTTGCCGCCGGCATCGGCCTGCCGGCGCTTGCCGCCGCCATGCGCCCCTGGCTGCCGGAAATGGTCGCCGTCATGCTGTTCCTGGCGGCGCTCCGCGTCGGCCCGCGCCAGGCGCTCGGCGCGTGGCGGGACCTGACGGCATCGCTGACGTTCGTCGTGGCGTTTCAGGTCCTGGCGCCGGTACTGGCCGCGTTGGCTTTCGCCGCCATTGGCTGGCAGGGCGGACTGGCCTCTGCCCTGATCATCGCGCTCGCCGCATCGCCGATCGCCGGCAGCCCGAGCCTGACGATCATGCTCGGGCATGACCCTGCCGCGGCCCTGCGCCAGCTCGTTGTCGGAACGGCATTCCTGCCGTTGACGGTCATTCCGGTCTTCGCCCTGGTGCCGGCGTTCGGCGACCCGCTGGCGATCCTCCATGCCGCGTTCCGGCTGCTCATGGTGATTGCCGGGGCAACCGCGCTCGCCTTTGCCGTCCGGTTGACGATCCTGCGGGATCCTTCTGCCCGCGCCGTACAGGCCGTCGACGGCCTGCTTTCGATCGCGATGGCGATCCTTGTCATCGGGCTGATGGCGGCCGTGGCGCCGGCGCTTTACAGCGAGCCGGTTCGGCTTTTTCTCGTTCTGGCGGCCGCGACAGCGTTCAATTTTGGCCTTCAGATCATCGCGGCGTCTGCTCTCGCGCGGGGCCGCTGGCGGCGTTATGCCGTGCCGATGGGCGTGGTCGCAGGCAACCGCAACATCGCGCTCTTCCTCGCCGCGCTTCCCGCCGCGATCACCGATCCGCTGCTCCTGTTCATCGGCTGCTACCAGGTGCCGATGTACCTGACGCCGATCCTGCTGAAGCCGTTTTACGAGTGGGTCGAGAGGGGGGCGGCAGCACGGAATTGAGGCCTTTGGTTGCGCGAATCCGGAATTTGGTGTTTGAGAGACGGGCCCTCACGTCTCTCGCCCGAAGGCCGGTCTCATGAAGCGCTCCGAGATCAACGAAATCATGTGCGCAGCGGATGAGTTCATCCGCTCGTTCGGCTTCATCCTGCCGCCCTTCGCCTACTGGTCGCCCGAAGAAATGCGGGAGAAGCGCGATCAAATCGCCGGTATCGTCGACGCCCGGCTCGGATGGGACATTACCGACTACGGGGAGGGGCGGTTCGACGAACTGGGCCTCTTCCTGTTCACGGTGCGCAACGGATCGCAGGACGATCTGAAGCGCGGCGGCGGCATGTGCTATGCGGAAAAGATCATGATCTCCCGCAAGGACCAGGTCTCGCCGATGCACCGGCACATCGTGAAGGCCGAGGACATCATCAACCGCGGCGGCGCGACGCTGGCGCTCGAGCTCTACAATTCCAGGGACGACGGCTCAGTCGACGAGGAGACCGACGTCACCGTCGCTACCGACGGCATGCTGCGCACTCAGCCGGCTGGCGCGATCCTGAGGCTCCGCCCCGGGGAGAGCGTGACCCTGTTGCCCGGCAACTGGCACGCATTCTGGGGCGAGGGCGGCGACGTGCTGATCGGCGAGGTCTCCACCGTCAACGACGACCTGACCGACAATATCTTCCGCGACCCGATCGGCCGGTTCTCGACTGTCGAGGAGGATGTCGAGCCGCTCCATCTGTTGGTTTCGGATTACGAGCGGTTGCTTTGATCAGAGCAATTCGAAGCCCTGCGAAGACCGGCAAAAATCGATGAACATTCGCAACACTTCGGCATTGGTGCTGTAGTTTTTTGCCGGATCGGCCTTGTGGAAATTATAATCGTCGGGTGTCGATGTCTCCGTCCCATCAAGCAGCAGACGATCGTCTTCGGATAGCCGCGGCAGCGTGGTCCGCTCCAACGCATCGGCGACAATTCCCGCCTCGTCCTTGCTGAGACCGAAACCGCACCATTGATATTGAAGGTTTTCCGCGACTTCGGCATCGATGACGTCAAGACGGCGGATTTCCGAGACAATCGTTCGCCAATGCCAACCGTTCAGCATCAGGTCATTGTCTTTGTTCTCTTTATCGACCAGCAAAAATGCCATCGCCGAAATCCACGATCATAAACTCATTCCGCAGCAGTCTGTACGCCATCGGTTGCATTCGCGGCAACGCGGTTGATTCGAGCAGTTGGCGATTCCTCTTTGACGATCGGAAATTCATCCAAACGGTTTGCGCCGAAAACGAGCAGGCACTATCGTTGCGACAGCGATTCAACGGGTCTTCACCGAACTTCTCCCGACATCGAGGACTAGCGACGCGCAGATGGGGGCTCGGCCATGAAGCTACGCCTGTTTGGCACAGAGTTTCACGTGGCGACCCTGCTGATCACGACCGCAATCGCGCTGGCGGGCGCGCTGATCGCGCGGCTGATCTACCTGCCCCTGCCGTGGCTCCTCGGAGCCGTCATCGCCGTGGGTGCCGGTGCCCTGTTCGATTTCAGGCCGCTTGGCCGCGATCTTCAGTTTCCGGTCAAGCTGCGTGAATTCTTCGTGCCGATCATCGGAGTCATGATCGGCGGTGCCTTCACGCCGCAACTGGTCGGCTCGATACCGGATTGGTGGCCGACAGTGCTGGCGCTGCTGCTCTACGTGCCGCTGGCCCACACCTCGTCCTACCTGATCTACTACAAGCTCGGCGGCTACGACCAGAAGACGGCCTTCTTTTCAGGTATGCCCGGCGGCCTGATCGAGGCGATCGTGATGGGCGAGGAGGTGGGCGCCGATTCCGTGATGGTCACGATGCTGCAGTTCTGCCGGCTGCTCTTGTGCATCATCATCGTGCCGATCGCGTTCACGCTCGTGGAGGGCGGTCTCGTCGGCA
>DATHRP010000150.1:0-2333 GCA_035465195.1 Afifellaceae bacterium
CGGCGGCTCGCCGCTGTCCGGCGCCGGCCCGAGCGCAGACAGGGCCGCCTCGGGCCGGCCGATCGCCTCCTCCGCCGCCGATTTCATGACGTTCGCATCGTCGAGCACCGCGCTCACCGTGTCGGCGATTGCCTCGATCTCCCCGGGGTCGGTCCTGACCGCCTGTTCGATCCGCTCGATCTCGGCCTCGGCCCGTTCCAGCACCGATTGCCACTGCCCGTAGACGGCCGTCAGCTCGGCGGCGTCGACCGCGATGGTGTTCGATTCGGCTTTATCTGAAGAAGCGGATTCGCTGCCGCCGAGAGACGGCAGCACCTGACCTGCGGCCGGCGACATCCAGCCCGCGGCAAGCAAAACGACGAGCAGGCGCAATGCGCGCATATCGGCCGGTTCCCCCGTTTTGAGCCATTCGCGACCAGGCGCCGAACAGCCGGTTTTTCAATCCAATCCGCGCCGCAAACTCTCCGGGTTTCAACGCCGGCCGCCGGCATTGGTTCCATGACCTAGGACAGGATGTAGGCCAATCAGTTGAACCGCGCCCGCAGCGCAGCCGTCTCCGCCGCGAGTTCCACGGGCTGGCCCAAGGCCTCCCGCTGAACGCACTTCGTGTCTTTGAAGCGGCGGCGCGAATTACGGAATTACAGTGACAGTTTACTAAATCTCCGATCCAACCGTTTGCCGTGCCGCCGCTCATTTTTCGGCGCACCGGCGCGCGACAATCGACGCCGGCATGGCGCGCGCCGGGCGGAACCGGCTCTTGTCCGGTGAAGCGGGCGGGCGGAGCTGGCCGGCGCTACAATGCGGGCGGCGGGTCTTGCGATGGTCAGAGCCCGAAGCGCCGCGATCACACCGTCGCCGTGACGATGAACTGCGGCGAGATGGCAAGATAGATCCCGGCCGCCCGCGCTTCCTTGACGATCTTGAGGATCGCCGCGATCCGTTCCTCGTCCATTGCGCCGCCCCTGCGGGCATGGTCCGCGACGGTCTCGATCATCCCGGTCAGCCGGCCTCTCGTGTCCGGGCTGGTCAGCACCTGGACCGAGACGTCCACGAACCCGGCCTTGCGGAAATATCCGTAGAGGCCGCGGCCGATCTCCGGCCTCGGCCAGGCCCAGGCAGCCGCCTCGATCAGCGCCCGCCAGTCCTTCGTCGGCACTGGCTCGACGGCCGTCAGCCGCCAGTCGCCCTCGATGGCATGGGCGAGGCCGCCGGGCTTCAGCACCCGGCGGAATTCGCCGAGCGTCTCGACCGGGTCCGCCACGTAGATGATCGTATTGCGGGCAATGATACGGTCGACGCTGGCGTCGGGCAGAGGCAGTCCGGCATCGATGAGGAGATGCGCGGTGATCCGATCGCCGAAGCCGGCCTCCTCGGCAACGGCCCGGGCGCGCTCGATGAACGCGGCATTGATGTCGAGCGCATGGACATGGCCCCCGGGCCCGACCCGCCGGGCGAATTCGACCGCGGCATGGCCGGGGCCGCAGCCGAAATCGACGACAATTTGCCCCTCGCCGATCCTGGCCGACGCATAGAAGATCTCCGTCGCCGTGTTCCAGCGGAACATCTTTTCGTAGCGCTCCATGCGCTCCGGCTCGATGTCGAGCCAGTGCTTCTGGAATCCTGCTTCATCGGCCATCATTCCGTTCCGCACCTGCCGCGGGCAATCATACCGGGAGGGCCGGCACTGGCAATGCCGCGCCCGGCAGACCGGCCGAGTTGCTGACACCCCCAATGGTAAAGTAGCTTCGGCATCTCTGATCGGAGATGATCCAGTGGAGAAGGTGCAACGCCGGCTCACCACGATCGTGGCTGCGGATATAGCGGGTTTCTCGCGCTTGGTCGGAATCGATGAGGAAGGCACGCTTTCCGCCCAGCGCTGGCACCGCAAGGACCTGATCGACCCGCTCCTGGAACGGCACGGGGGCCGGGTGGCGAATACGGCGGGCGACAGCCTGCTCATCGAATTCCCGAGCGCGGTCGAGGCCGTGCGCTGCGCCATGTCGGTGCAGGCGGAAATGTCGGTCCGCAACGCCGCGGTTCCGCCCGACAGACGTATCGAATACCGCATCGGGATAAATGTCGGCGACGTTGTCGTTGAGGACGACGACCTGCTGGGCGACGGCGTCAACATCGCGGCCAGGCTTGAAGCGCTGGCGCAGCCTGGCGGCATCTGCCTCAGCGGCACGACGCGCGACCACATTCGCGACCGGCTGGACATCGGCCTCCAGGATATGGGCGAGGTCAGCGTCAAGAACATCTCCAGGCCCGTACAGGTCTTCCGCGTATCCGAAACGCCGGGCCAGGGCGTTTCCTCGTCGCGCCGGCCACGCCGG
>DATHRP010000151.1:0-1507 GCA_035465195.1 Afifellaceae bacterium
GAGCGAACTGTGGATCTTGCTCCAGCAACTGTCGAAACGTCCCGACGGCTCGATTGTGAGCACCAAGTCCCAGCTCAATCAACGCCTTCTCGTACAGGACCTCGGCCTCGTCGATGCCCGGCGCATCTTTGCCCAGCAACCCGCCCAACGCCGCTTCCGCGGCACCCAGATCTCCAAGGCGGCGCTGACTCCGCACCAGGCCGAGGCGAGCCAACCCCGCCTCGTCGCCATCGGGAAAACGAGTGATGTACTCACGAAAAACAGCCGCCGCGTCACGATGGCGCCCAAGTTGGTAAAACGACTGGGCCAGCAACAGCAGGGCATCATCCGCATAGTCCGAATCGCTGTGCCGGTCGAGAACGATGGCGCTCTTCTCGGCCGCGCGCTCGAAGGCTTCCCGCGCCGGCGCGGGGAGCGAATCCGATTCACCACCCGATAGACGTATGCCCTCCTCGTAGGCTTGCTCGGCGTTGTAGAACGTGTTCAAGTACGCGCAGCCGACACTCGCCCACGCGAGCAGCAACGCGGAGACAAGCGAGTGAGGGGATATGGGTCTAACCGGTCGTCCTGCGCACCAAGGCTCGCTGTCCGTACTGAGACAGGTAATTGAGCAGAGAGTCGGCGAGTCCGTCGACGAGGCGGGTTCGGAACGCCGAATCATTGAGCAGCGCTTCCTCCTTGGGATTGCTGATGAATGCCATCTCAAACAAAACGGCTGGCATGAAGGCGCCGTTGAGGACGAAAAAGCCGGCTTGCTTCACTCCTCGACTCTTGAGTGGCAGCCGCCGGCTGAGCGCCTCCTGAATCGTCTCTGCCAGCGTGCTCGATTCGCGGAGGTACTCGTTCTGCGCCAGATCCCAAAGAATGAAATTTAGATCCCCCAGTGATTCAGGGTCAATCTGGGGATTCTCGTAGCGAATAGCTGAGTTCTCCATCCGCGCGACTCGTTTTTCGTCCTCTGTTTTTGCCGCCGACAGGAAGTATGTCTCGAAACCTTCCGCCGAACGATTCCGCGCCGAATTGGCATGGATCGAAACGAACAGATCCGCTTGTTCACGGTTGGCAATCCGAGTACGGTCGGCCAGCGTGACAAACTCGTCTTCATCGCGCGTCATCAATACGCGGACATCGTTCTCGCGTTGCAGCCGCTCTCGTAACTGGCGCGCTACCATCAGTGTAACCGCCTTTTCTTGTGTTCGCCGGGGGCCGATTGAACCCGGATCGTCACCACCGTGTCCGGCGTCGAGAACGATAGTCCACTTTTTTCGCTCCGGTGGTGGGGAGGACGGTGCCGTCGCTTGAGCGACCGGATCGGGGGGGCGATCGGTGGGCGACAAGACCACCGGTCGGCGGACATTGACGTCGGCGGCGAGCATGATCGCCGCCTCGTCGACAGCACCCGAGCGAAGTACAACCTCAAAGCCCGGCGGCCGGCGAAGCGGGGCTACGGCGTAAACCGAAGCACGTGGATCAAGCCACAGCGTCAACGCGGTTCGGCCGCTGCTCG
>DATHRP010000152.1:0-2460 GCA_035465195.1 Afifellaceae bacterium
CAGATCCTGCGCCTCGAAATAGACGACGACATGCCAGCCGAGGCTGGCGACGCGCTCTGCAATACGCTGGAAAACTTCTTTCGGCGTGACATCGACCAGCCGCTTCAGGAAATTGAAGCGGACGGCGCGGACGCCTGCATCGTCGAGCCGTCTCAACTCGTCGTCGCCGACATCCTCGCCGACGATGGCGACGCCGCGTGCCAGGCCGTCGGATCCGTCAAGCGCGTCGGCAAGGGCGCTGTTGTCCCTGCCATGGCAGGTGGCCTGGACGATGACGTTGCGCTGGAAACCAAGGTGGTCGCGCAGCGCGAACAGCTTTTCCTTGGGCGCGTCCACGGGAGTGTATTTGCGCTCAGGCGCAAACGGAAAGACGGCGGCCGGCCCGAACACGTGACAATGGGCATCCACCGCTCCGGGCGGCGGCACATAGTCCGGCACCTTCGGGTCCGGATGGAAGGGCAGGTAGTCCTCGCTCAAGCCGCTTCCTTCCCTTCGCTTCTCGGGAACACAGTACCGTCGAAGAGCTTGCGTGCGGTTCTGAGCACCTCGGTCCGGCCCACCGTGCCGTCGTCCTCGATATGCCCGATCACGGTCATCTCGCCGGTCGGATGCTCGATCGAAAGCGCCTTGGTCTTGCCGTCCGGAATGACGGCAAGGTCATGCCCGACCGCGCCTTCGGTCAGACAGGCCGTCGCCACGCTCACGGCGCCGAGTACGCCGATCGACTTGTGGCAGCGGTGCGGGATGAAGGTCCGCGTCGAGATCGCCCCGCCCTGGCGCGGAGCGCTGACCATGGTCATTTTCGGAACCGACTTCTCGGCAACGTCGCCTAGGTTCATCAGTGGCCCGGCCTTGAGCCGGATCGCCTCCAGTTTGTCGCGGAGCGCCGCATTCGTCTCCAGGTCGGCCGGTGTCTCCTCGCCGGAGATCCCGATGTCGGCGGCGCGCAGGACGACGCACGGCATGCCGTTGTCGATCATGGTCACCGCGACGCCATCGATGAGGTCGCAGGCATTGCCGGTCGGCAGCAGCGCACCGCAGCTCGACCCGGCCGTATCGCGGAACGCGATCGGGATCGCCGCTGCCGTCCCCGGCACGCCGTCGATCCGCGCGTCGCCGTCATAGGCGACCCTGCGGCCTGGCGTCGGCACCCGGGCGATTGCTATCTGGCCCGTGTTTTCCATGTAGATCGCCACCGGCGTCTCGCCGTCGCGGGCCGGTACGAGGCCGCGTTCGATGGCGAACGGGCCGACGCCTGCCAGGATATTGCCGCAGTTCTGCGCGTCGGTGACCACCGGCCGGTCGACGAACACCTGCAGGAACAGATAGTCCACGTCGACGCCTTCGCGTTCCGACGCCTTCACCACGGCCACCTTGGAGGTCAGCGGATCGGCGCCACCCATGCCGTCGATCTGGCGCGGGTCCGGCGATCCCATCACGGCGAGCAGAAGCGCGTCGCGCGCGCCGGCATCGGCCGGCAGGTCGTCGGCCAGGAAATAGCCGCCCTTCGATGTGCCGCCGCGCATCCACATGGCCCGCACGCCGTCAGACATTGTCGGAACCTTCCTTCACCGGCGGGGTGCCGTGGGTGTGGAACGTCGCGATGGTCTTCAGGCCCCAGGCCTGGCCCTTCCTGCGGTCCGCCTCGGTCCAGACCACCGGTTCCCAGTCGGGAGCAAGGATCAGCCGTGCGCCGGAATTGGCGAGCTCGACCCGGTTGCCGGCGGGTTCCCAGACATAGAGGAAGAACGTGCCCTGGATGGCGTGTTTGTGCGGCCCGGTCTCGATATGGACGCCGTTCTCAAGGAAGATGTCGGCGGCCCGCAATATGTCCTCGCGCTGGTCGGTGGCGTAGGTGACATGGTGCAGCCGCCCCATGCCGCCGCCGTGCTCCTCGGTGCAGGCAAGGTCGTAGGTCTTGTTGTTGACCGTGAACCAACAGCCGCCGAGCCGACCATTGTCGAGCTGGATCAGTTCCGTCACGCGCGAGCCGAGGCAGGTTTCCATGAAGTCGCGGAACTCGGTGACGTCCTCCGACAAAAGGTTCAGGTGGTCGAGCCGGCGCGGGCAGGCGCCCCGGGCGTGGAAGCTGCTGGCATTGTTCTTCAGCGCCGGCCGGTCGTCCGCGCCGGGCGTGTATCTGACCGTGTCCCAGTAGATCTCGAAGACATGGCCGAACGGGTCTTCGAACCGGTAGGCGCGACCATGACCCTGGTCGCCGTCCACCCAGCCGATACTCTTGAACCGGCTGGCCTCGATCGCCGCGACGCGTCTCTGAAGCGCCTCTTCGGACGATGCTCGGTAGGCGATGTGCCCGACACCTGTCGTGTGGTGGCGCGTCAGCTTCAGCGTATGGAACTCGTAATCGTCCCAGGCGCGCAGATAGACGGAATCGCCGTCGCGACCGCTCTCCGTCAGGCCATAGACGTTGACGAAGAAGTCGAGGCTCGCTTCCGGCTT
>DATHRP010000153.1:0-10801 GCA_035465195.1 Afifellaceae bacterium
AAGGCGCGGGCGCGGTCGGCGATCACGCGGGTGAAAATGTCGAGCCGCCCGGTCGAGCTCTTCGGGTTGGCGCTCGCGGCGATATCGGCCGGCAGGCTGAGCGCCTCCAGCAGCGGCACGATGTAGACACAACCCGTCTCCAGCGCCGCGCCGGATCTGAGATCGATCTCGTGCAGGCCGAGATGGTCGAGCTTGTCCTGGACCGTGCGATCCGGCCCCGGCAGGAAGCTCGCCCGCACGCGGTAGGCCGTCTCACCGAGCCTGAGGTCGAGGCTCGCCGGCTGCACCTGGTTGTCGGCCAGGGGCGCGGCAATGCGGATGCCGCCGGTGGCGACGAGCGTCTCGATGTCCCTGTCGGGCAGGATGCCGGCTGCCTTGTCCGCCATATCGTCCTCGCAACTGCCGGAAACCGTTAATCCATGCGGAGATTGACGCCAAGGCCGGAACGGTATATCGGGGATCATTATCCCGTGGTGATTTGGCCGGCCGGCTTGCAGCCACGTTAAACAAGTCGCTAAAAGGCCGGGGTGATGAAAACCCGGTCAGGCGGCGGCCCGGCCGGGATTTTTGTTGTTTGAACCGGAGATGCCGCCATGGCTGACAGAGAGAAACGTTATCGCCCCGCCACCGAACTGGTGCACGGCGGCACGATGCGGTCGCAGTTCGGCGAGACCTCGGAAGCCATGTTCCTGACTCAGGGCTTTGTCTACGCCAATGCCGAGGCGGCCGAGGCCCGCTTCAAGGGCGACGATCCGGGCTTCGTCTATTCGCGCTACGCCAACCCGACGGTGGCGATGTTCGAGGAGCGCATGTGCCGGCTGGAAGGCGCGGAAGCCGCGCGCGGCACCGCGAGCGGCATGGCCGCCGTCACCGCCGCCCTGGTCTGCGATCTGAGCGCCGGCGACCATGTCGTCGGCTCGCGCGCGCTGTTCGGCTCGTGCGACTATATCCTGACCGATTTCCTGCCGCGGCTCGGCGTGGAATCGACCCTGGTCGACGGCACCGACCTGGATGCCTGGCAGCAGGCGGTGAAGCCCAATACACGCGCCTTCTTCATGGAAACGCCGTCCAACCCGACGCTGGAGCTTATCGATATCGCCGCCGTGGCCGGGATCGCCCGGGCGGCAGGGGCCCGGCTGATCGTCGACAATGTCTTCGCCACGCCTTTGTTCCAGCATCCGCTGAAACTCGGCGCCCACACGGTGGTCTATTCAGCAACCAAGCATATCGACGGACAGGGCCGCTGCCTCGGCGGCGTGGTGCTTTCCGACGAGGAATGGATCGAGGGAAAGCTCGCGCCCTACATGAAGCATGCCGGACCCTCGATGAGCCCGTTCAATGCCTGGGTGTTGCTGAAGTCGCTGGAGACGATGGAGGTGCGAATCGTCCGCCAGGCGGAAAGCGCCGCCGAATTGGCCGATGCCATCGCAGGTCACCACGCGGTCGCCCGCGTCTATTATCCCGGCCGCGACGACCACCCGCAGATCGACGTGGCGAAGCGCCAGATGAGCTCCGGCGGAACGATGGTCTCATTCGACCTGAAGGGCGGCAAGCGGGCCGCCTTCAACACGTCGAATGCGCTCAACGTCATCAAGATCTCCAACAATCTCGGTGACGCCAAGAGCCTGGTGACCCATCCGGCGACAACGACCCATCAGCGGTTGTCTGAGGAGGAGCGGGCCGCACTCGGTATCGGCGACGGGCTGCTGCGCTTGTCGGTCGGGCTGGAAGACCCGCTCGACCTGATCGAGGACCTGACCGCGGCGCTCGACGCCGCCGATCAGTCGACGATCCGGGCGGTGTCGTGATCGATCGGGTGAGCCGCCGGTCTGCGCACTTTTGAGCGTACCGGGCTGCTCACCCGAACATCCTGATCGCCAGCACGATCCGCGACGCCGCGGTGTAGAAGCAGATCACCGCGAATATCCAGGCGATCGTCGGGAACGCCGCCGGCCACAGGCAGCAGGCGACAAAGACCGCGAGCGTTTCCGTCGCCTCGGCCAGGCCGGTGGTGAAATAGAGCGACTTCGAACCGCGCTGGTCGGTCTCCAGATCGCGCTTTTCCGCGATGATGGCGTAGGCGAGGAAGCTCGAGCCGTTGACGTAGAAGGAAAACAGGAGCACCGCGCCGGCGACCGCATTGGCCTCCGGATCGGCGAACACGAAACCGAGCGGGATCAGGCCGTAGAAGGCAAAGTCGAGCACGATGTCGAGATAGCCGCCGAGATCGGTCTTGCGCGTCGCCCGCGCCACCGCGCCGTCCAGCCCGTCGGCCAGCCGGCTGAACATCAGGAGCACCAGACCGATCAGGTAATAGTTTAGGCCGATCGCCATCCCCGCCGCCGCGCCGACAAGGAAGCCGGCCCAGGTCACCATGTCGGCGCTGACGCCGACGCGCGCCAGTCCGTTGCCCATGCGGGTAAGGTAGGGATCGATCAGGGCCTTGGCGGTTCCGTCGAGCATGGTCAGGCGAGTGTGGATATCCGATGGATGGGGATTAGCGAATGGATGCGCGGCAGGATAGCCGCTCGCTCGCGGTATTGAAGCACTGAATATGGCCGCGCCGGCAAACGTGAAAGAACGTGACGGGCCGGATCATCGGCGATCGGGCAATAAACCGCTCACTCCACCGTTGAGAGCTGCGACTCGACAGTCTCCAGCCGATGCTGCACGCGCTTGGCCGACCATTCGCGGCCCTGGTCCTCGTAGAGCGTGATCAGTTTTTGGCCGGTGCGCTCGAGCGCCTGCGCGGCGAGGTTGCGGCTCGACCTGCCGCGGTTCGCCACTGCCAGCGGTTCGAACACCTCGAAAGCCGCGTCGAACTGCTCGGCGGCTTCCTGGGTGCGGCCGAGATTGCGGTAGGTCTCGCCGAGATTGAACAGCAGGATGCCGTGATCCTGGCTCTTTTCCAGCCCGGCGGCACGGCTCACTGTGACAGCGTCGCGCGCATAGGGCAGGGCGTTGGCATAGGCTTCGCTGCGGTCGTAGAGCCGTGCGATGCGACTGTTCATGCGCGCCAGCACCTCGTGGTTGGCCGGCAGCACGTCACTCGCCCGGCTCAGCACGCCGAGGCCGTAGCGGAGCGCGAACTCGATGATGTCCGGCTCCGTGGCGATCCGGAAGATCTGCTCGAACCGGCTGACTTCTACGATGATGTCGGGTTCGGCGAGCAGGCGCGCCGAGCGGTCGCTGATCTCGCCGGTCTGCTTCATGCCGTGCTCGGACTGCAGTTCTTTGAGCGCAGCCTCGAGTTTCCGTCCGGGGTTGCCGTCCAGCGGACCGGCATCGAACCCGAGGCCGGCGAGCCGGCGCTGCAGAGCGGCCGGCTCCGCGATCAGCGCGTCCGCGTCGTAGGTGCTCACGGCCTGCCAGTCGCGGTCGGGATCGCGGCTGGCGATGCCGAGCGCGGAAAGTCCCTTGTAGCGCCCGCTGGGGTCGAAATCGTACGCCACGAGCACCTCGCCCGGCGTGGCGCAGGTCGGGCACTTGGCGAGGCGGTAGGCGAACATGAAGCGCTGTTCGCCGTGGGTCATCAGGCGGTGGCTTTCCAGCCGGGGCTCTTCGATCAGCTTCAGTTCGCCGAAGCGGCTGACGAGCCGGCGATAGACAGGATCGTCCAGCGACAGTTTGCGGACGGCATCGTTTTCCGTCGAAATGGCGGCAGGTCCCCCGTTGACCAGGACCAGCGCCGGCGCCCGCTTGGTCTGCAGGTAGCGGACGGCGGCGATATCGACGTTGCCGAAATCGTCGAAATCGGAGAGCAGGCCGACAGCCTCGCCGGTTTCACCGAGGAAGCGCACGAAGGCGACCGCCGCCTCCGGCGCGCCGAAGCGCTCCATGCAGGACAGGATCTCGTCTGTCGTGCAGCTGGCGATGGCAGCCGGCGCCCAGACGGCTTCCGGGCCGGCGATCTCGCGGATCGTTCCGTCGGCCGGGCCCTTCCGCCGCTCCGACGCCGCGGTCTCTCCGCCGCCGGTATCCTGATCGTTCGCCGGCACGGCGGCCAGTATATGATCGGCCTGCTCGCGCGTCAGGAAGCCGGACGGCGTTGCGCCGATCGTCGTCTGGAAATCCGCGATTCCGCGCCGCGTTGCCGGGCCGAAAAGGCCGTCGGCCTTTCCGACGTCATAGCCGAGCGCGTTGAGCCCGTCCTGCAGTGCACGGCGGGTCTGCCGGTCGAAATCCGGCTCGTTGGCGGCCGCCGGGTTCGATGTACCGTGCGACCTCCGCTTGCTTCGCTTGTTCAGCGGATTGTTGACGATGGCATCGCCGACCTTGTTGAAAAAACGGCCGACCGCATTCTCGGCGTCGGCCGGACCGACCGCCAGTATCGGCGCGGCAGGCACGACGCCAAAGCTCGCAATGCTGCTGACAACCAGCGCTGAAAATGTTCGCCGCAATCCTCTCACCAGTCGCTGCACCTCGTCATGGAAACGTCAAACCGGCCTCCCGGTTCCCCTCTTATTCCATGGCGCCTTTTCGGTTCGGTAAACCCGAAAAGTCCGAATTTAACGACATGCCCTCCCGGTCACGGGTGTTTTTGCCCCCTCGGCGGGAAAGACCGCTATACGCAACTATAACTCAAGCCGACCGTGAGGCGAAATCACGTCATGATTATGAATGAAACGCGCGCCGGGCGGGCAAATATCGTCATCTGCCGGTATTTGTGACAGACACATATGGCGTAGATCGCGCAAGGCAAATAATGTCGCCACCGCAAATCGCGAATTAACCGGGCCGGAATATGCTGAATACCATCGCGCGGATCGTCATTTCCGCCATCTTCCTTTCCGCATATGTCGGGGCGCCCCACCGGCAAGCGAACGCACAGGATGAGGTGAACGTTCCGAGCCTCTGGGATCCGAAATCCCGGCTGGAACGGCCCGAACCGGGTTCGATCAAGGCGATCCGCTTCCTGACAACGACGGATTTCCCGCCGTTCCAGTTTCGCGACCGGCGCGGCGTCCTGATCGGTTTCAACGTCGATCTCGCAGCCGCCATCTGCAATGTGCTCAGCGTGCAGTGCGCACTGCAGACGAGGCCCTACGACACGTTGGTCGAGGCGCTGAAGGACAAGACCGGAGACGCGATCATCGCCGGGATGAGCGAACCGCGTGCCCGCGTGGAGGGCGTAGAGTTCACCCGGCCCTATTTCCGGATCCCGGCGCGCTTTGTCAGCCGCCGGGAAAGTCGGTTCGATGTCGCCGATCTGGGCGACGGCTTTGTCGGCGTGACCTGCGATACCGCCCACGAGGCCTATATCAAGACCTTCTTTCGGAACCTGAAGGTTGCCTGTTACACCGATACAGCTACGGCGCTGCGGGAACTGAAGGCCAGGTCGATACCGCTGGTGTTCGCCGATGCGCTGACGACCGCCTCATGGCTGCACGACCCGGTATCCGAAGATTGCTGCCGCTTCGCCAGCGGACCGTTCCTCGACGAGCGCTACTTCGGGCCCGGCCTTTCGATCGCCGTGCGCGCCGACGATCGCCAGTTGCGCCAAGCGCTCGACTACGCGGTACGCGAGGTGCATCGCACCGGCGTCTATGAGGAACTTTATCTGCGCTATTTCCCGGTCAGTCTGTTCTGAGCGAAGCGCTGTCCGCGTCGGCCAGCCTATCGACGCGCGGCCGGTTGCTACGGAACGGCAGGATGAGCGACCAGACGAAGCCGGTCGGCTCGTCGCCGCGATATTCGTTGAGCCCGATCGTCATGCCGACATGGCCGTCCCGTGGCTGGTCCGTATAGGTGCGGAACAGCCGGTCCCAGAACGGGAAGTTGAAGCCGTAATTGGAATCCGTTTCGCGCACATGGACCGAATGGTGCACGCGGTGCATGTCAGGCGTCACGATGAACAGACGCAGGATCGCGTCGATCCTTTCCGGTATCTTCCAGTTGGAATGGTTGAACATCGCCGCGCCGTTCAACACGATCTCAAACAGGAGCACGGCGATGACCGGCACCCCGAGAGCAACGACGATCGCCGCCTTCCACATCATCGACAGGATGATCTCCAGCGGATGGAAGCGCAGCGCGGTCGTGACGTCGAAGTCGATGTCGGAATGGTGCATCCGGTGGATGCGCCACAGGATCGGGATCTTGTGCGAGGCGACGTGTTCCAGCCAGACGGCGAAATCGAGCACGATGAAGCCGATCAGGCCGGCAAGCCAGATCGGCATTCCGGTCGCCCGGAACAGGCCGGTGCCGTTCGCCTCGGCCCAGAGCGCCCAGCCGACGGCGGCGAGCGGGAAGACCACGCGAAGCGCAATCGAGTCGACCACGACCATCAGCAGGTTGGTGCGCCAGCGCGCGACTTTGCGCGGGTCGGGCGTGCGCCGCGGCAGCGCGATCTCGAGTGCCGCCATGCTGCCGAAGATGGCGACGAACACGGCGATCCGTATCGTCACTTCGGAAAAGGGCAGTTGATCCATCTCGTCCTCATCGTTCGTCTGAACAGATAGGAAAAATGGAATGGATAATCCAGCAATCCCGGTTCGCGACGCCTCAAATGTCCGTGTTGGATCGTGAGGCCGGCAAACAGGCCGCGCTAGAGCCTGCGATAGCGGGCCTGGGCCGACCGCTCGATGGCGGCGATCGTCAGCTTGTCGAGGCCGAGGCGATCGCGCAGCATCTGCAGGAACCTCAGTTCCTCCTGGTTGACGCTGAGGTCGGTCGCCGCGACCTCCACCGCCATGGCGTAGGCGGTATCGTGCAGCTTCTGCGGCAGCGCATCGGCAACGACGTCCAGCATCTTGCTCAGGCCGTCATCCTTGCCGAGGATGCGGCTCGCCGATTCCGCGACAAGCAAAATGTCGTCGTGGTTGAAATCGCGGAACACCGGCAGCGTGCGCACCACGTCGCCGATGCCGAGCAGTTCGGCGTCGGACATGGAGGCATCGGCGGCTGAGATGGTCACCATGACATAAATGAGCGCTTCTTGCGGCGTGACGTTCTGGGTCATATTCGGGCCCCGGGGAGAATCGTTGGCAGGTTCGAGCGGAACTTAGGGACTTTTCCACCGATATTGAAGGGCAAAAACCGGGAGGCGTTCGCCGGCGCCGCCACGCCCCGCGTCTGCCGCGTTGACGCTGCGCATTGCGCCCACTAGTGTCCGCCGCGCTTCGCCCGCCCAGACGGGCGCCGAACAGCCCGGCGAAAGATACCGGTAGACAGACATGACAGCACATCCAGCAGATCAGACGTCCTGGCCCGACGACCTTGTCGCGGCGGCTCAGGCTTCCAAGGCATGGCCGTTCGAGGAGGCCCGCAAGCTTGTCGAGCGCACGAAGAAACCGGGCTTCGACGGCGAGATCCTGCTGGAGACCGGCTACGGTCCGTCCGGGCTGCCGCACATCGGCACGTTCGGCGAGGTGGCGCGCACGACCATGGTGCGCCATGCTTTCCGGGTGCTGACCGGGGACAGCGTGCCGACGCGGCTGCTCTGCTTTTCCGACGACATGGACGCGCTGCGCAAGGTGCCGTACAACGTGCCGAACCGCGAAGAGCTGGAACGCTTCATCGGCCAGCCGCTGACCCGCGTTCCGGACCCGTTCGGCGGTCCGGAAGGGTCCTTCGGCGCGGCCAACAATGCGCGGCTCAGAAAGTTCCTCGACCAGTTCGGGTTCGATTACGAGTTTGCCAGCTCCACCGATTATTACACCTCCGGGCGTTTCGATGCGGCGCTACTGCGCATGCTGGAGGTCTACGACAAGGTGATGGATATCATCCTGCCGACCCTGGGGCCGGAGCGCCGCGAAACCTATTCGCCGTTCCTGCCGGTCTGTCCGCGTACCGGCGCCGTGCTGCAGGTGCCGATGACCGGGCGCGATGTTTCCGCCGGCACGGTCAGCTACGCCGATCCGGAAACCGGCGAGACCGTCACCGTTCCGGTCACCGGCGGGCATGTCAAATGCCAGTGGAAGGCCGACTGGGCGATGCGCTGGTACGCGCTCGGCGTCGACTACGAGATGGCCGGCAAGGACCTGATCGATTCCGTCACCCTGTCGTCGAAGATCTGCCGGGTGCTCGGCGCGCCGCCGCCCGACGGCTTCAACTACGAACTGTTCCTCGACGAGAACGGCCAGAAGATCTCCAAGTCGAAGGGCAACGGCCTGACCATCGACGAATGGCTGCGCTACGCCTCGCCGGACAGCCTCTCGCTGTTCATGTACGCCAAGCCGAAGACCGCGAAGCGTCTCTATTTCGACGTCATTCCGCGCAACGCCGACGACTATTTCAGCCACCTAGCGAATTACCGCGACCAGCCGCTGGAGCAGCAGATCAACAATCCGGTCTGGCACATCCATTCCGGCAATCCGCCGGCCGACGACGTGCCGGTTTCCTTCGCCATGCTGCTCAACCTGGTCAGCGCCTCCAATTCGGAGGACAAGACCGTGCTGTGGGGCTTCATCTCGCGCTACGCGCCGGGCGCTGATGCCGAGAACCACCCGAAGCTCGACGAACTGGTGGGCTACGCGATCCGCTATTACGAGGACTTCGTGCGGCCGAACAAGACGTTCCGGTTGCCGACCGATCTGGAGCGCCAGGCCCTTGCCGATCTCGATCGCCGGCTCGCGGCTTTACCGCCGGACGCCGACGGAACGACGATCCAGGACGAGGTCTATGCCGTCGGCAAGGAACACCCGTTCGAAAACCTGCGCGACTGGTTTCAGGCGCTCTACCAGGTGCTGCTCGGCCAGGACCAGGGCCCTCGCTTCGGCAACTTCGTGGCGCTCTACGGGATTGCCGAGACACGCGACCTGATTGCGAAGGCGCTGGCCGGGGAACTCGCGGCTTAGCCTCGGACGTTCGACACGATCACCTGCGATTCCTGTCGGATCGCATCAGATCCCCGCGCGATGCGCTACGCGGCGGAGGTTGCCGCCGCTGCGCGATCCGTCTGCGTGCCGAAACCGTCGGCTGATCGATCCGTCTTGAAAAAATCGACCGCCACGCGAAGATCGTCGACCTGTGTGACCGCCGAAGCGATCGCACCGGTCGTTTCCTCGACCAGGGCGGCATTCTTCTGGGTCATCTCGTCCATGCTGTTGACGGCGCTCGAAACCTGATCAAGCCCGGCCGTCTGCTCCCGGCTTGCCGCGGCAATTTCCGACACGAGACCGGCGACCTTTTTCACGGATGTCACGATTTCTTCGAGAGCGCCGCCCGCCTCGCCGACCAGCCGCACGCCTTCCTGCACCTGGCTGTCCGAACTGGTGATCAGATCCCTGATGTCCTTCGATGCCACGGCCGAACGTTGCGCCAATGCCCTGACTTCGTTGGCGACTACGGAAAATCCGCGTCCGGCATTGCCGGCCCGCGCTGCTTCCACCGATGCATTAAGCGCCAGCAGATTGGTCTGGAAGGCAATCTCCTGCATCAAGCCGACGATATCGGTGATCTGGTGGGAGCTTTGCTCGATGTCCCCCATGGCGTTGATGACCCGATGAACGACTTCGCTGCCTTTGGAGGCCGCATGTTGGGCGCTCGTCGCAACTTCGCTAGCAACGTTGGCATTGTCGGCATTCTGGCTCACGGTTGCCGATAATTCCTCCATCGAGGCCGTTGTTTCCTCCAGCGACGAAGCCTGGTGCTCGGTGCGCGCCGACAGATCCGCGATGCCCGCCGAAATCTCGTCGGTCGCGCTCTTGACCACCGTGCTCATGCTGGCGATGCGGCCGACCATTCCCTCCATTTGCTGCCCCATCCGGTCGGCATCCTGTTTCAGCTTCGCGAACGCGCCACTATATCGACCCGTCATACGCTTGGTCAGGTCTCCTTCGGCGAGCGCCGAAATGACCTTCACGACCTGGCTGATGCCGTTGTCGACAACGTCGAGCAGTTCGTTCATGCCGTTCGCAAGGTCGGCCATGAAGCCGCTCTTGTCCGCTTCCGTCAGGCGCTGAGAGAAGTCGCCGGCGCTTGCGGCATGGACGAGTCCCGCAATCTCGGATTCGACCGTGACCTGGGCAGTCATGTCCTGCCACTCGACGACCGTGCCGAGCCGTCCGCCTTCCTCATTGAAAACCGGGCTCGCAGTCAGGTCGATGGTTCGGCCGGCGGCCACCATACGGGCGGTGATTTGTTGGCTTTCGGCTTTCAGCGACGCTGCGCGCATGGTTTCGACATTGTGGAGCGCATCGAAATTCGCGCCGACGAGATCCGGTGAAGCGAAGCCGGCAAGCACGGGCGACAGGTGCTCCGCCAGTCTTTCCGCAAGCGCGGCCATCGCCTTGTTCGGGAACAGTACCGTTCCGTCCAGGTCGA
The DNA here is from genome assembly GCA_035465195.1 of Afifellaceae bacterium. Lineage (GTDB taxonomy): Bacteria > Pseudomonadota > Alphaproteobacteria > Rhizobiales > Afifellaceae > CAMYKZ01. Next base: position 10,267 of record DATHRP010000153.1, read on the forward strand.
CGATCATCATCGGCGAAGAGGCGTCATCCAAAGAGGATTGCGCACGGGCGGCCTTTACGCCGACGACCCGGATATGTTCGAGCGACCTCGCCATTTCGCCGATCTCGTCGGTCCGATCTCCACCGGGCACCCGGATGTCCATGTTTCCCGCGGCGAGATGAACCGTAACGCCGGAGATGTTGTTGAGGTCACGGACAGCGCCCAGGACCGTCACCAGGCCCCAGCCGCCGACCGCGAAAATCAGAAAGACGCTGCTGAGCGTCGCCCACCATTTCAGGTTTGCCGCTTCGGCTTCCATCGCCGCGACGAGGCTTTGCGCTTCGACGCCGGCGTCTTCCGTGAACATGTCGATGACGCCCTTGAGGTGCTCGCGAGCTTCCTTCGCGCCGGTGTTGAGGACGTTGAGCGCCTGTTCCTGCTGGAACGTCGACGCACACTCATAGACCTTCTCGCCTTCCGCCGCGAAATGATCCAGGGCGCGGAACATCTCGCCGCTATGGCCCCGATGCTGAGCCGCCGCCTCACCTGCTTTTCC
>DATHRP010000154.1:0-2990 GCA_035465195.1 Afifellaceae bacterium
GCATGAACGCAAGCAGACGATGGCCGATCTCGCGGACGGCTTCATCGCGCTGCCCGGCGGTGCGGGCACACTGGAAGAGATCTTCGAGGTCTGGACCTGGGGCCAGCTCGGCCATCACGGCAAGCCGGTGGGCTTCCTGAACGTCGGGAACTATTTCGACAAGTTGCTCGCCTTCCTCGATCACCAGACCGCCGAACGTTTCATGCGCCAGGCCCACCGCGATATGCTGATCGTGGAAACCGATCCGGACCGGATGCTCGATCGCTGCGCCGTCTACACGGCACCGAAGGTCGGCAAATGGATCGGCGAGGACGAGCGCTGACCGATACTAGCCGAGAGCCGAAAGCCCGGTCAGGTCCGGCAGCACTGCAGCGGGCGGCAGGTCGAGATATTCATCCGCCATGCCGGTCCTGTTGATCCAAACAGTACGGAAGCCGAAGGCGGTGGCCCCGGCGATATCCCAACGGTTTGAAGACTGGAACGACACGGCTTCCGGATAGGCGCGGAAGTGGGTCGTCACCAGTTCGTAGACGCGCTCGTCGGTCTTGTAGATTTCCAGCGGATCGACGGAGAAGACGGCGTCGAACACCTTGTCGAGACCGGCCGCGCGCACGGCCGACTCGAGCATGTTCGGCGACCCGTTCGACAGGATCGCGATCTGCTTCCCCGAAGCCTTCAGCGATTTGATCACCGAAGGGACTTCCGGATAGCAGTCCAGTTCCTCGTAGGCGGCGAGCAGCGCCGGCTTCATCGACGTGTCGGCCGAAGGCACGCAGTCGAAGGCATGGTCGAGCGCCTGCTCTGTCAGCGTCCAGAAATCGAGGTAGCGCCCCATCAGCGAGCGCGTCCAGGAATATTCCAACTGCTTGGCGCGCCAGATCGCCGACAGCCGGTCGGCGTCCGGTCCGACCGCCTCGGCATGGCGGCGCACCGCCGCGTGAACGTCGAACAGCGTGCCGTAGGCATCAAAGACAAAGATCGAATGGGCCATGGGCTTCTCCAATTGTCGGGAACTTGGCGCAAACGCGGAAAAAGGTCCAGAGACCAGTTGGGGCCTGATGATTGCTACAATAGGGGTTTATCTGCCGCCGATTTTTGCGCAGTGTCGGCGCTGGCAAATGGAGATCGGCTATGCGCGATTGGTCGCAAACCTGGACCTGGATCGACGGCGACTGGCACGAGGGAAACGTGCTGGTCATGGGAACGCGGACTCACTCGGTCTGGCTCGGCTCTTCCGTATTCGACGGCGCGCGCCGGTTCGAGGGGGTAATGCCGGACCTCGACCGTCACTGTGCACGGGTCAACGAGTCCGCCAGGGCCCTGGGGTTGAAGCCGTTGATGGGCGCGGACGAGATGGTCGCGCTGGCAACGGTAGGCGCCCGGATATTCGCCGATGACGCCGCACTCTACATCCGGCCGATGTACTGGGCCGAGCAGGGCGGTTTCATGTCTGTCCCGCCGGACCCGGACAGCACGCGTTTCTCGCTCTGCCTGTTCGAAACGCCGATGCCGGAGCCGACGGGCATGACGCTCGGCGTGTCGCCGTTCCGGCGGCCGACGGTGGAATGCATGCCGACCAACGCCAAGGCCGGCTGCCTCTATCCCAACAATGCCCGCGCCGTCCTGGAGGCGGCCTCGCGCGGTTTCGACAATGCCCTGGTTCGCGACATGCTCGGCAACGTCGCTGAGACCGCCACTTCCAACATCTTCCTGGTCCGCGATGGCGTGGTCTTCACGCCGGCCGCCAACGGGACGTTCCTCGCCGGCATTACCCGCAGCCGCATCATTTCGCTGTTGCGCGAGCACGGCACCGAAGTCCGCGAGACGACGCTCGGCGTCGCCGATTTCATGGAAGCTGACGAGCTGTTTTCCACCGGCAACTATTCCAAGGTGGTGCCGGTCATCGGCCTGGAGGACTGCACGTTCCAGCCGGGTCCGGTCGGTGCGCTGGCGCGCCGGCTCTACTGGGACTGGGCGCACGCCCGGGCTTGATACCAGTCAAGGCAGCCGTCGCGTCCGCACGCCACACATTTGCGTGAAATCACTGATATCGCCTGCGCGCCGAACCTAGATGCAGGGCTGCCCCTTCAAGAAGGATATGACATGAGACCTTTTATCGTGCTCTCCGCAGTTGCCATAATGATCGCCGGTATTTTGCTCGAAGGAGCCGCGGCCTTCACCAGCCGCAACGACAAGCCGCCGGCCGGAGACTGTGGAGCGTTGGTGGGGCGATATGGCGCTGACGGTGTCTGGTTCGGCCGCTATTCCGGCTTCATGAGCCTCGACGACAAGGGACGCGAAGTGCCGTTCTGGAACCAGGGTTGTTTCGCCTCGGAGGCCGCCTGCCGGGCCTGGCAGAATGACAATATGAGCTTCACGCGGGGCGGATCGATGCGCTACACGAGCTGCACGCCGGGTGTCCCGGCCAGGTATCGCTAGGCTACTTTTCCGCCTTCTTGTAAGCGTTGGCATGCGGCGTGATTGCTTTGAGGTATGCCGCGATCGCGTTGCGGTCCTCGGCCGGCAGCCTGGCGATGTTCTCCTGGACCGCGACCATCGACCCGCCGACGGAGTCGTAGTCGGGCGTGAAGCCCGTCTCCAGGTAATAGGCGATGTCGCTCGCCGCCCAATCGGCCAGTCCTTCCGCGTCCGGCGTGATGTTGGGGATGATGCCTTTGCCATCCGGGTTCGGCGCGCCGGCCAGCCAGACGTCGAAACGGGTACCGCCAGTCAAATCCCGCGATGTATGGCATTCGCCGCAATGCCCGGGCCCTTCGACGATATACCGGCCGCGTAGTGCTGCTTCCTCGGCCTGGGGGATCTGCACGACCGGTTCGCGGCTCAGGTAGAGACGTTTCCAGAGTCCGAGACCGCGCCGCACGGAAAACGGAAACGGCAGGTCGTGACCCGCGACACGGTTGGAAGCCGGGGGCAGGGTGTCGAGAAAGCCCTTCAGGTCGACAAGGTCTTCCGTCTTCATCCGGGCGTAT
>DATHRP010000155.1:0-3390 GCA_035465195.1 Afifellaceae bacterium
CCGTAGCCGCCGGAGGTGGCGCGGCCGACGAGGTCGTCGCCCTTGTAGATCGCCACGGAGCCGCGGGCGTCGGCGTCGGTCACGTCGTGAACCTCGGCCGTCACGAAAGCCCATTTGCTGCCGCGCTCGCGCCATTCGACCAGCGCGTCGCGGCCGATGAACTGTCCCTTGTTCGGATGCACGAACCGGTCGAGCCCGGATTCGTAGGCCGAATATTCGATGGAAAGCTCGCGCGGGATCAGCCGGTAGCTCTTTTCAAGCCGCATGGAATCCATCGCCCGGATGCCGAACGGCCTGATGCCGAATTCGCGGCCGGCCTCCATGACGAGGTCGAAGATGCGGTTCTGCTGCTCGATCGGGTGATGCAGCTCCCAGCCGAGCTCGCCGACGAAGTTGACGCGGAGCGCATGGGCGTCGGCGCGGCCGACATTGATCCGCCTGCCCGAGAGCCACGGGAACGCGTCGTTGGAGAGATCCGCGTCGGTCAGCTTCTGGAGCAGCCTGCGGCTGTCGGGACCGGCCAGCACCAGCACGCCGTACTGCGTCGTGATCGGGCGTAACGTGACCGATCCGTCGTCCGGCAACAGCTTGCCGAGCACGTCGTGGTCGTGCCGTTCGAAGGCGCCGGCGGAAACCAGGTAGAAGCGGCCGGGCGCCCATTCGTAGACGGTGAATTCGGAGCGCACGCCGCCGCGGCTGGTCAAGAGATGCGCCAGCGCGATCCGGCCCTGTTTCTTCGGAATGCGGTTGGCGAGGATCGAGTCCAGCCAGTCGCGCGCGCCGGGGCCGCTCACCTCCATCTTGGCGAAGGCCGACATGTCGAGCAGGCCGACATTCTCGTGGACGTTTTTCACCTCCTCGCCGACGAAGGGAAAATAGTTGGAGCGGTGGAACGACCAGCGCTCGCGCACCCGGCCCGTGTTATCGGCCGGCGGATGGTTGTGGTTGGTCAGCGTGTCGTCGACGTCGAGCTCGTCGGCCGGCACCTCGTAGCCTTCCGGCGCGAACCAGTTCGGCCGCTCCCAGCCGTAGACGGAGCCGAACACGGCGCCGAGCGCGGCCATCCGCTCGTAGCACGGCGCGGTCTTCAGCGGCCTTCCGGCGGCGCGCTCCTCGTCCGGATAGTGCATGGTGAAGACGTTGGCGTAGGCCTCCTCGTTCTTCTCCTTCAGGTAGCCGCGCGCCGCGTAGGGGCCGAATCGGCGCGGATCGACGCCCATCATGTCGATGGTCGGTTCGCCCTCGACGATCCATTCGGCCAACTGCCAGCCGGCGCCGCCGGCGGCGGTGACGCCGAAGGAATGGCCCTCGTTCAGCCAGAGGTTCTTGCGCTCCCAGGCCGGGCCGATGATCGGCGAGCCGTCCGGCGTGTAGCAGATCGCGCCGTTATAGACCTTCTTGATGCCGACCTCGCCGAAATAGGGTACGCGCTCGATCGCGGTCTCGATGTGCGGCATCAGCCGGTCGAGATCCTCCTGGAACAATTCGTACTCGGAATCCGGGTCCGGTCCGTCAACATAGCAGCACGGCGCGCCCTTCTCATAGGGCCCGAGCAGCAGGCCGCCGGCCTCCTCGCGCATGTACCAGGACGAATCCGACTCGCGCAGCACGCAGAGTTCCTTGCCGCCCTCGGCGCGGAACTTCTGGATCTCCGGATGCGCCTCGGTGACGATGTACTGGTGTTCCACCGGAATGACCGGAATGTCGAGGCCGACCATCTCGCCGGTCTTGCGGACGAAATTGCCGCTGGCGGTGACGACATGCTCGCAGGCGATGTCGCCCTTGTCGGTCCCGACGATCCAGCTGTCGTCCGGCTGCTGCTCCAGCGCCGTGACGTTGGTGTTGCGATAGATCTCGGCGCCCAGGTTGCGCGCCCCGCGGGCAAGCGCCTGGGTGAGGTCGGCCGGCTGGATATAGCCGTCGTCCGGGTGCTGGATGGCGCCGAGCAGGCCGTCGACATTGACGTAGGGCCAAGCCGCCTTGATGTCGTCGGGCGTCATCTCCTCGACATGGACACCGATAGTACGGGCGACGCCGGCATAGTACATGTACTCGTCCCAGCGGTCCTTGGTGCGGGCCAGCCGCACGTTGGAGACCTTGCGGAAGCCGGTATCCATGCCGGTCTCCTCGGCGAGCTCCTGGTAGAAGCGGACGGAATATTTGTGGATCTGCCCCACCGCGTAGCTGAGGTTGAACAGGGGCAGCAGCCCGGCGGCGTGCCAAGTGGAGCCGGAGGTCAGCTCCTTGCGCTCCACCAGGACGACATCCGACCAACCCTTCTTTGCCAGATGGTAGAGCGTCGCGACGCCGACGACACCGCCGCCGACCACGACCACGCGCGCCTGGTTTTTCATGGCTGCCCTCCGAACGTTATACGCCGGCCGGCTGCCCGCGCCGGCCGATCCTTCCAGAACCGATCTTAGGGCCTTTTATCGCCGGAGCGGAAGGACGCACTGGCGCAGCGGCGACACCGAACGTGCCGTCCGCGCCGCAATGCGGCATTCAGAGCTTCGTCACGCCCTCGGCGATGTCGCGGTGGCCGCTGGAACGGGCGGCGGCGATCACCGTGTTGGCCATCAGCATGGCGATGGTCATGGGGCCGACGCCGCCGGGGACCGGCGTGATCGAGCCGGCGACCGCGGCCGCTTCCCCGAAATCGACATCGCCGACGAGCCGCGTCTTGCCCTCGCCCTTCTCCGGCGCCGGGATGCGGTTGATGCCGACATCGATGACGCAGGCGCCGGGCTTCACCCAGTCGCCCTTGATCATTTCCGGCCGGCCGACGGCCGCGACCAGGATATCGGCGCGGCGGCAGACCGCCGGCAGGTCGCGGGTGCGGCTGTGGGCTATGGTCACCGTGCAGTTCTGCTGCAGGAGCAGCTGCGCGACCGGCTTGCCGACGATGTTGGAGCGGCCGACGATCACCGCCTCCAGGCCGGACAGGTCGTCGCCGAGCGCCTGCCGGGCGAGGATCACGGAACCGGCCGGCGTGCACGGCACCAGCGCATCGTCCATGGCGCCGGCGCCGAGGCGGCCGACATTGACCGGATGGAAGCCGTCGACATCCTTGTCGGGGTCGATCGCCGCGATCACCTTCTTCTCGTCGATATGGCCGGGCAGCGGCAGCTGCACCAGGATGCCGTGGATCTGCGGATCGTCGTTGAGCTTTTCGATCAGCGCCAGCAGGTCGGCCTCGGCAGTGTCCTCCGGCAGCGTGTGCTGCACGGAATGGAAGCCGCATTCCTCGGCCTTCAGACCCTTGTTGCGGACATAGACCTGGCTCGCCGGGTCCTCGCCGACGATGACGACGGCCAGTCCCGGCTTGACGGCGGCGGCCGTCATCAGCTCGTCGCGCGCCTTCTTGACGTTCTCGATGATCGACGCGGCGAC
>DATHRP010000156.1:0-1557 GCA_035465195.1 Afifellaceae bacterium
GGAACTGCCACGACAACGCTGTCGTCGAGAGCTTCTTTAATCTGCTCAAGCGAGAGAGGTGGAGTTGGAGTTCCCCCGGTTTGGTGGACAGTTAAGCACTAGCAGATTCTAGCCGTTCCTGGACGCTCCTTTCGTAGTTGATGGGTGACATGTACCCGAGCGCGGAATGCCGCCGGCCGGGATTGTACCAACCTTCGATGAACTGGAAGATTGCCATTCGGGCCTCCGCCTTGGTCTGGAACTTCCGCCTGTCGAGCAGCTCGCATTCGAATGTGGCAAAGAAGCTCTCGCACATGGCGTTGTCATAAGCATCGCCGACCGATCCCATGGATGGCCGGACGCCGGCTTCCTTGCATCGAAGTCCGAAAGCCACGGACGTGTACTGCGATCCCTGGTCGGAGTGATGGATCACGTCGACGGGACGCCTTTGCGTCAACGCCATGTTCAGGGCATCGAGCACGAGTTGGGCCTTCAGATTGTGGCCCATCGCCCAGCCGACAATCCGGCGTGAGAAGGCATCCAGCACGACGGCCAGATACAGGAACCCGGCCCAGATCGGGACATAGGTGATGTCGGCGACCCACAGCTGGTCCGGGTCGTCGGCGTAGAAGTTTCGATCGACAAGATCGCAAGCGGGTCGAACGCGTTCGTCACGGAAGGTCGTACGGGCAGTCTTTCTGCGACTGACGCCCGCCAAGCCCGCCGCTTTCATGAGACGCTCGACACGCTTGCGGCCGACATGGATACCTTCATCAATGAGTTCAGCATGGATGCGCGGCGCACCATAGGTCTGTCTGGATGCCTGATGGATTGTCTTGATCCGGTCCGTCAGGGCCGCATCGGCAATGGAACGAGCAGACGGCGACCGGCCGCACCACGCATAGTAGCCCGCACGCGAGACGCCCAGCGTCCTGGACATGGCGGAGATGGAGAACATGGCCTGGTTCGCCGTCATCAGTTCGTAGACCGAGACGACGTCACGTCGCTCTGAGCAAACCAGGCTGCGGCCTTTGCCAGGATATCTCTCTCCTGGCGAAGCTGGCGGTTCTCCTTGCGAAGGCGTCGAAGCTCGTCGCGCTCTTGGCTGGTCAGACCGTCCATGCGACCGCCGCCATCGCGATCAGCCTGTTTGATCCAGCCATGGATCGTTGCCGTGCAAGGCTCAAACTCCCTGGCCAGGTCTTCGACGCTACGCCCGGTATGGGCCAACGCAACAATCTGTTCCCTGAATTCCGCAGGGTACGGGTTCCTCGTTCTCGGCATCTGGACACTCTCCTTGGAAAGTCAAATTGTGTCCATCAAACCGGGGGAACTCCAAACTATCATAATGAAATGAACCATAAAATCTGCTGCGACACTGGCGCCGACTTGCCGACTGCGCCGCACGCGGCCATAAACATCTTCGGAAATGAGAGCCGGCGGGCGCTCGCGTATATGGTGTTGATATGACGAACAATCCCTACAGGCCGCGCGACTGGCATTCGCATCCACCGACAATCTATCCCGATTACAAATCGACGGTGCTGCGCAATCCGCTAAAACCGCTTATCCCGATCC
>DATHRP010000157.1:0-1943 GCA_035465195.1 Afifellaceae bacterium
CATCTGGCCGACGAGGCGGTCTCCGACCGGCTGGAGCAGATCGTCGACCATTACTACGCCCGGGTGGAAGGCCTGAACCAGACCGGCGCGGGCCTGACACCCTACAAGCCGGTTCCGCCGGAACGGCTCTATCTCGATTCCGATGGCTGGCAGGACATGCTCGGCGGTCGCCGCTCGTTGCGGCTGAGCCCGTTCCTGTCGTCCGACGGTGAGGGTGCGATCGATCTCGGCGGCCGCGCCGGACGGTCGTTCGCCGCCGAACGGTCGGCCGGCGATATCAACATATTCAATGCGTTGGCCGATCACATTGCTGCCCTGCGCAAGGCCGGTAAGCGCGTGGTCCTGGCCTCGTGGAGCGACGGAGCGCGGGATCGGCTCGGACAGGTGATCGGCGATCACGGCGTGGAGAATATCCGGCCGATCGAAAACTGGCCGGACGCGCTGGCGTTGCCTGACGGAGCGGCCGGACTGGCCGTGCTGCCGCTTGAAGCCGGCTTCGAGACGGCGGACCTCGCCGTCATCGGCGAACAGGACGTGCTGGGCGACCGCCTGGTGCGCGGGGCGCGGCGGCGCAAGCGGTCGGCCGATGCGCTGACGGAAGCCGCCAGCCTGTCGGAAGGCGATCTGGTCGTCCATGTCGACCACGGCATCGGGCGATTCACCAGCCTGAAGACCATCGAGGCGGCGGGCGCGCCGCACGATTGCGTGGAACTGATCTATGCCGGCGGCGACCGGCTTTTCCTGCCGGTGGAGAATATCGACCTGCTCAGCCGATACGGGTCTGAGGGTTCGGACGCCAACCTGGACCGCCTCGGCGGCGCGGGCTGGCAGACCCGCAAGGCCCGGCTGAAGAAGCGCATCCGCGAGATCGCCGACGACCTGATCAAGACAGCGGCCGCGCGGCTCCTGCGCAAGGCGCCGGTGCTGCAGCCGCAGGCCGGCCTCTACGACGAGTTTTCCGCGCGCTTCCCCTATGAGGAGACGGACGATCAGCTGGGCGCGATAGACGCGACGATCGCCGATATCGCCTCCGGGCGGCCGATGGACCGACTGATCTGCGGTGATGTCGGCTTCGGCAAGACAGAGGTGGCGCTCCGGGCCGCCTTCGTGGCGGCACTGGAGGGCAAACAGGTCGCGGTCGTTGTGCCGACGACCCTGCTCGCCAGGCAGCATTTCAAGACCTTCACCGAGCGGTTCAGCGGCTTGCCCGTCAATATCGGCCACGCTTCGCGGCTGGTCGGCAATGCCGAGCTTGCGCGGGTCAAGGCGGGGATTGCGGACGGGTCTATCGATATCGTCATCGGCACCCATGCGCTGCTCGGCAAGGGCATCAGCTTCCGCGATCTCGGCCTTTTGATCGTCGATGAAGAGCAGCATTTCGGCGTGAAGCACAAGGAGCGGCTCAAGGAGCTTAAGTCCGACGTGCATGTTCTGACGCTGACCGCGACACCGATCCCGCGCACCCTGCAACTGGCGCTGACAGGCGTCCGCGACCTGTCGATCATCGCCACGCCACCGGTCGACCGACTGGCGGTCCGTACCTTCATTTCGCCCTTCGACACGCTCGGTGTGCGCGAAGCGCTGCTGCGCGAACGGCTGCGCGGCGGCCAGTCGTTCTTCGTGGTGCCGCGCATTTCGGACCTCGGCGAGGTCAAGGCGTTCCTCGACGAGAACCTGCCGGAAGCCAGGGTGGGTGTCGCGCACGGCCAGATGCCGCCGGGTGAACTGGACCGGATCATGACCGCCTTCTATGACGGCCAGTACGATGTCCTCCTGTCGACGACGATTATCGAGTCCGGCCTCGATATTCCCAGCGCGAATACGATCATCATCCACCGCGCCGACCGTTTCGGCCTGGCCCAGCTATACCAGCTGCGCGGGCGTGTCGGCCGCGCCAAGCTGCGTGCCTATGCCTATCTCACCTATGACAAGGACGTGCAGCT
>DATHRP010000158.1:0-5172 GCA_035465195.1 Afifellaceae bacterium
CTTGGGTCGGCGCGCGCAGCCTTACGGCGACATCGGCCTCACGCATGCCGATATCCAGCTCGCCGTCCTGCAGGATAAGTTCGAGGCTGATACCGGGATAGAGGTCCAGGAATTCGTTCACCCGGGTCGCAAGCCAGGTGGATCCGAGGCCGACCGTGGTGGTGACCCTGAGCGAGCCGGTCGGACGGCCCTTGGAATCGGCGAGCTGCGACTTGACCGCCTCCAGGCTGGTCATCACCTCGTCGGCGGTGCGCATGAGGAGTTCGCCCTGCTCGGTGAGGATGAGCCCGCGGGCGTGGCGGTGAAACAGCGGCACGCCCAGCTCGTGCTCGAGCGCGCTGACCTGGCGGCTGACGGCCGATTGGCTGAGGTTCAGCGTGTCGCCGGCATGGGTGAACGATCCGGCTTCCGCTGCGGCATGGAAGATCCTGAGCTTGTCCCAATCCATGGCATTTTCCTGCAGTTCCAGGGGCTGCGGCTTTCCGGCCGTGGCGGTTATTGTGCGATCGTGCCCGCGAGCGCGCCAAAAACGGTCATTCCGCCGCTTCGCGTGACGATTCGGCCTCGTAGACGTATTTTTCCGCTTCCAGGGCCGCCATACAACCCATACCTGCCGCCGTGACTGCCTGACGGTAAACGTCGTCGGTCACGTCGCCGGCAGCATAGACTCCGGGAACGCTAGTAGCGGTCGAATCCGCTGCCGTCCAGAGATAGCCGTTCGGCGTCATCTTCAGCTTGTCCTTGAAGAGTTCCACCGCGGGCGCATGCCCGATGGCGATGAAGATGCCGTGGACGGCGCGTTCGGTGATTTCGCCGGTCTTGGCGTTTTTCAGTTTCGCGCCCGTGACGGACGGCGGGAATCCGGTTTCGCCGACGACTTCGTCTAGCACCGTGTCCCACAGGATTTCGACATTCGGCTTGGCGAACAGGCGGTCCTGCAGGATGCGCTCCGCTCGCAGTTCGTCGCGGCGATGGACCAGTGTGACCTTCGCGGCAAGGTTGGACAGGTAGAGCGCTTCCTCGACCGCGGTGTTGCCGCCGCCGATGACGAGCACGTCCTTGTCCTTGTAGAAGAACCCGTCGCAGGTCGCGCAGGCGGAGACTCCGAAGCCCTTGAATTTCTCCTCCGACGGAAGATTGAGCCACTTGGCCTGGGCGCCGGTGGCGATGATCAGCGCATCGCAGGTCCACTCGTCGCCGCCGTCGAGCCGGATGCCGAACGGCCGCCGGTCGAGATCGGCCTCGACGACATTGTCGTGCAGGACACGGGTGCCGACATGCTCGGCCTGGGCCTTCATCTGCTCCATGAGCCACGGGCCCTGTATGACGTCGGCGAAACCGGGATAGTTTTCCACGTCCGTCGTGATCGTCAGCTGGCCGCCCGGCTGGATACCGGCCACCAGCACCGGCTCAAGCAATGCGCGCGCGGCATAGATCGCGGCGGTATATCCGGCCGGTCCGGAACCGATGATCAGGACTTTCGCATGCATGGTCGTCTCCGTAACGCCGGTCGCACGGGGCACAATCGGATCGCGTGCGCGATTATGCCACTGGACAGACCGTTCCCGCTTCTTCTACACCGTGACGAGATAGAAAAGGCAAGGCCGAAGCGAGAGCTTTTGCCCAATGTTCTGCCGCCCCGGCGGGCCGCCGGCAGACCCGAACACTCACTTACATTGCTTCCCCCGGGAAGCGATCAGCATATGGGAAGCGAAATGGAAAGCCGCAAGGACGCGATCAAGGAGTCGATTCGGAACTCCATCAGGAATGCCCAGGTGAACACGGAACCCTATCCCCATTGGGTCCTGAATGACTTTTTCCCGGCCGACGTCTATGCCGAGCTTCGCGACCTTCCGTTTGTCGCGCCCGATCTCGGCGGCGTGTCGGGCACCCGAGAGGTGCACAATGCCACGAGGGTCTATTTCGACAAGCAGAACCAGGCCCGTTATCCGGTCGTCCGCGATGTATCGGACGCCCTGCAGGACCCGGAGATCGTCGGCCTGTTCGCAGGCACGTTCGACGGGCGGCTGTCGGATTCGCTGCTGCGGATCGAATACGCCCAGGATACCGGCGGTTTCTGGCTCAAGCCGCATACCGATATCGGCGTCAAGAACTTCACGATGCTGACCTACCTGTCCGACAATCCGGAGCATCGCGACCTCGGCACAGACATCTATTCCGACGCCGAAACGCATTACGGCAGGCCGCCGTTCGTCCCGAACAGCTGTCTGGTCTTCATTCCTTCCGACCGGACCTGGCACGGGTTCGAGGCGCGGGAGATCACCGGTGTCAGAAAGTCGATCATCGTCAACTACGTCACCGACGAATGGCGCGCGCGCGAACAGCTTTCGTTTCCGGAGACGCCGGTTCAGGCTGCCTGACCAGGCAGCCTGGGCTGGCAGGCCCGTTATGCCGGTTCAATCATGCGCCGGATCTGATCCGCTGCCAGCGGCGTTGAATCGACAGGCGGACAGCCCCGCCAATCCCAGTCCAGCTCGTCGCCGCTGATCAGGGAGACCATCTTCCGGTCTGCCAGGTTGGCGATGAAGCGTTCGTGGCGCCGGCCGCGGCCCGCAAGTTGCAGGATATGAACCGGATGCCCGGTTGCGAGGGCTTCCGACACCATCGATACCGATTCCCCGGTAACGACCAACCGGTCGGCGAGCGCCAGGATGCCGGTATAGGGATTGTCCCCGCTGCCGTCCCAGAGGGTGAACCCTTCCTGACCGCCGAACGTGTCCCGGAGCGCCGCGGTGACGGCGGGCTCCGTGCGCCGTGACGGCGTGACGACCACCGACCAGTTCTGCGCCCGGGCATCGCGAATCAGCGTCGCCAGACCCGCGATCGTGTCTGCGTCGAAGCGGTAATGCCGGTTTGCGCCGCCGAGGACCACGCCGAGCAATCGGCGATCGTCCGGCTTCAATCGGTCTTGCCATGCCTGCCGGCCGGCTGCGAGCGCGCCGGCCGAGATGTGGTGCAGAGCCGTATCGACGGGAAAGACGTTCGGCCCGGTCAGTCCGTCGTGACGCATCGGAATCACCAGGTCGAAGGCAGTCGGCGCCGCCTGCGGATCCTGGATGTGGACCGTCATCGTCGCGCCGCGCGACCGTTTGCGCACGGCGATCGAAGCGGCGGTGGAGCGCCGACCGCAACTGATCAGCAGTCGCGGCCATGGAGGCTGCAGCAGGTCGTGGGCGGGATCGAGCCCCGCCAGCGGGAACGGACAGAGATGGCCGGGCAGCCACGACCACGGCGCGCGCAGTCGGATCCGCTTTTCGGCGTAGCTCAGCCCGGTCGCCTCGGCGAGGCCGATGACCTGGGAGCGCATGCCGGTTTCGCCGGTGGTCAGAACCCAGCATTCGGCCCCTTCGGGCCGGTTTACCGGAGACATTGCGGGTCGAACGGGCTTGTCGAGCATACGTGCCGCTGGCAATGCTGTTTCATGCCGTGCCTTGATATGGAATTCGGCTGAAAAGGCAAACGAAACCCACGCGAGACGCACCGGTCGGCCCTGGTGCGGACGACAGGGGCAGGGGAGATTGCATGGCCCATCAGCTTGACCAGACGGACTGGAAGATCCTTCGCGAACTGCAGGACGATGCACGGATCACCAATGTCGAACTGGCGCGCCGTGTCGGTATCTCGCCGCCGCCGTGCCTGCGCCGGGTCCGCGCCATGGAGGAGAGCGGGATCATCACCGGGTATCGGACGATCGTGGATATCAAGGCGCTCGGCTATGACGTCGTCGCTTTCGCTTTCGTCGGTCTTGTGAGGCAGAATGAACAGGATCTCCAGGCATTCGGCCGGAAGGTCGCGGGCTGGCCCATCGTGCGGGAATGCCACATCCTGTCCGGCGACATCGATTTCCTGCTGAAATGCGTGACGCGCGACCTTTCGTCCTTCCAGTCGTTCGTCGTCGACGAACTGACGGCGGCCGAGAATGTCGATCATGTCCGCACCGCCTTGACTATCCGCAGTCTCAAGGACGAAGCCGGCTTGCCGCCTTCGGGATGACCGGCTCGCCCGGCCTTGCCCGGCATGCATAGCAGGCATGCGCATGGTGGGCTTGCTCAGGGGCTCTCCGTTCCTGATAGTCGGTCAAGCTGTTGCTGACGGTCGGAAACAGGATTTTCCTCCCGATCCGGTATCCGGCCAGGGCAGCTGTTCCCCTCTTGGAAAGCTGAACGGTGTTCTTTGTTCAGTAATCTTTAACCGGGCCTGTTCGCAGGCCCGGTTTTTTCTTTTTATTCAATGTCTTATCCCAGGCTCTGCAACATTTTATGACAGCAAGTTGAAGCGAACGTGATTTGAGTCCGCGGCGAATTGCGATCATGTCTTCCGGCGAAGCTGGAGGATATTTCATGTTGATCAAGCGGCAACGCGGATTTGACCTGCCGGAGTGCAGGGCGACTGACGAATCCCTATTCCTGCAGAGGCGGGCCATTCTGAAGGCCGCCGGTTTCGGGGCGCTGAGCGCAGGCGCCGGCCTGCTGCCCGCAGCGGCGCTGGCATCCGAGGAGGCCGATCCGACGGCAGACCTCTATCCGGTCAAGCGCAACGAGATGTACAAGCTCGACCGGCCGCTGACCGACGAGAAGCTGACCTCGACCTACAACAATTTCTACGAATTCGGCTCGCACAAGCAGATTTGGAAGCGGGCGCAGGACCTGCCGATCCGCCCTTGGACCGTCATGTTCGACGGCATGGTGGAGGAAAAGCGCGAAGTCGACATCGATACGCTGATCCGCGCCATGCCGCTCGAGGAGCGGCTCTACAGGCACCGCTGCGTCGAAGCCTGGTCGATGACCATTCCCTGGTCCGGCTTTCCGATGAAGGCGCTGCTGGACTACGCCAGGCCGCTCGGCTCGGCGAAATATGTCGAGATGCAGACGTTCATGGACCCCGCGGTGGCGCCCGGCCAGAAGCAGGTCTGGTATCCCTGGCCGTACCGCGAAGGCCTGTCGATCGAGGAAGCGTCCAACGAACTGGCGTTCCTGGTGACCGGCGCCTACGGCAAGCCGCTCGCCAAGCAGTATGGCGCGCCCCTGCGCCTCGCCGTGCCGTGGAAATACGGTTTCAAGTCGGTCAAATCCATCGTCAAGTTCACGTTCACCGAGGAACGCCCGGCGACGTTCTGGGAGACGATCAACCGGCAGGAATACGGCTTCTGGG
>DATHRP010000159.1:0-3677 GCA_035465195.1 Afifellaceae bacterium
GATGACATTGTGCGCCAATACGGCGTGTTTGCTGCAAAAAAAGCGAACGGGCAGGTGGACCACACGCTGCTGACCACACTCATCGATCGGCGGGGCATGATGCGCGTCCAATATATCGGCTAAGGTGCAGAATCCTGTGGAATCGATTATAGCCACGCCATCCTATTAGTCAGGTGGAACCGAGCACCAAGGATGGCGAATACCAATATTGAATTTCGTTTCGATCCCATCGATTTCCTTGTGCACGCACGTTTTGTGTCCTCGGAGATTGATTTGCGTGATTTTAAAAGGCGCATGACGGCGCTGGCTGAAAAAAGCGACGCGGTCAAAGCCTATCGAAAAAAACTTGAAGCCTTGCCGAGCGAAGAGATTGACCGCCTTGTTTCCGAGCAGCGCATAAGATTAGCGAAAATCGCGAAACAGAAAGCCGAGGAAGAGGAACGGGCCCGTCCACACAACCAGCCCGCAGCAGACGCCGATTTCAGCCATTGGGCATGCGCATGTCCGGTAGGTCGCGTATGCGCCCCTTTCGGTTCAAGGAAAGGTACCGAAGACACGACAAGTGGCTCATAGGTACCGGATCGCATCTGGAGCATGGGGTATGGCGGAACCCGGCGCGCACGCGCTATCCTCGCCCCATGCTCGCGCCCTTCGCCAACGCCACATACCGCCATCTTTTTGCAGCCCAGGTGGTCGCCCTGCTCGGCACCGGGCTCGCCACCGTCGCACTCGGCCTGCTCGCCTACGAACTGGCCGGCGAGCGCGCCGGTGCGGTGCTCGGCACGGCGCTCGCCATCAAGATGATCGCCTATGTCGGCGTCGCGCCCGTGGCATCGGCCTTTGCCGGCAGGCTGCCGCGCCGCGCCATGCTTGTGACGCTCGACGCCGTGCGCGCGGCGATCGCGCTCTGCCTGCCGTTCGTCGACCAGGTCTGGCAGGTCTATCTGCTGATCTTCCTGCTGCAGTCGGCGTCGGCCGCCTTCACGCCGGCCTTCCAGGCCGCGATCCCGGACATCCTGCCCGAGGAGCGCGACTACACGAAGGCGCTGTCGCTATCGCGGCTCGCCTACGACCTGGAAAGCCTTCTGAGCCCGGCGCTGGCTGCCGTGCTGCTGACGCTGGTCAGCTTCCACGCCTTGTTCGCAGGGACCGCCCTCGGATTTGCCATCTCCGCCCTTCTCGTCGTCTCGTCGACGGTGCCGTCGGCCGCGCCCGATAGCGGCCGGCGCGGCATCTGGGAGCGCACCGTACGCGGCATGCGCGTCTATCTCGCCACGCCGCGGCTGCGCGGCCTGTTCGCCCTCAATCTGGCGGCAGCCGCCGCCGGCGCCATGGTGATCGTCAACACTGTGGTGCTGGTGAAGGGCCTGCTCGGCCGGGGCGACGCCGATGTCGGGCTGGCGCTTGCCTTCTTCGGCGGCGGATCGATGCTTGCCGCGCTTGCCCTGCCGCGCCTGCTGGACGGCCGGCCGGACCGGTCGGTCATGCAAGCCGGCGCGCTCGCCATGTTCACCGGGCTCGCCGCCATTGCCGCCGCTTCGCACGGCAGCGCGCCGGACTGGTATGCGCTTCTTGCGATCTGGCTGCTCCTCGGCGTCGGCTATTCGGCGGTGCTGACCCCGTCCGGCCGGCTGCTGCGCCGTTCGGCTCACGCGGCCGACCGGCCGTCGCTGTTCGCAGCCCAGTTCGCGCTCTCCCACGCCTGCTGGCTGGTCACGTATCCGCTCGCCGGCTGGCTCGGCGCCGAAGCGCCGATGGCGTGGGCCGCCGCCGCCATGGGTCTACTCGCCGCCTGCGGCGCGTTGGCCGCGGCTCTTCTCTGGCCGGCGCAGGATCCGGACGCGATCGCCCACGTCCACGACAATCTGCCGGAGAACCATCCACATCTGCACGACGCCACGCGTCATGCCGACGGATTTCACCACCGCCACGCCTTCGTGATCGACGACGAGCATCTGCGCTGGCCGACGACCGGCTGAGCCGAACGCGAAAACGGCGCCGGTCTTCCGACCGGCGCCGTCCTGTTTCCCTGTTTGGGTTCGTAAGGCGATCTCGCCTCAGAACTCCTCCCAATCGTCGTCGGAAAGCTCCACGGCCGCGCTGGACGCCGCCACGGTCTTCGCCAGCACCTTCTGCTGGTTGTGCACGGGATTGGCCGCGGGCCGGTCGTCCGCCACAGCCGCGCGCGGGGCGCTCTGGACGATCTTCGCCGATTTGAAGAACCCGACGGCCGACTGCAGTTCGTCGACCTGGTTGAGCGCCGACTGCAGGGCGCCGGTCGTCTCCTCCACCAGAGCCGCGTTCTGCTGGGTCATTTCGTCCATGCTCGAGATGGCGTTCGAGACCTGATCGATGCCGCTGGTCTGCTCGTGGCTGGCGGCGGCGATCTCCGATACGAAGTCGGCAACCTTCTTCACCGAACCGACGATATCCTCCAGGGCATGGCCGGCCTCGCTGACAAGCTTGGCGCCTTCCTGGACCTGGTTATCGGAATTGGTGATCAGCTCGCGGATATCCTTCGAAGCGGACGCAGCTCTCTGGGCCAGTGCCCTGACCTCGTTCGCGACGACCGAGAAACCGCGTCCCGCCTCGCCGGCGCGAGCCGCCTCGACCGAGGCATTGAGCGCCAGCAGGTTGGTCTGGAAGGCGATCTCCTGGATCAGGCCGACGATCTCGGTGATCTTCTTCGAGGAGTCCTCGATGCCCTTCATCGCGACGACGGCCCTCTCGGCTACGTCGCCGCCGGCTGTAGCGGCATCGCGGGCCGCGGATGCCACCTGATTGGCCTCCTGGGCGTTATCGGCGTTCTGCCGAACCGTGGCCGACAGTTCCTCCATCGAGGCGGTCGTCTCTTCAAGCGACGATGCCTGGTGCTCGGAACGGACCGACAGATCGGTGATGCCGGCCGAGATTTCGTTGGTGGCAGTTTTCACCACGTTGCTGACACGAGCAATGCGACCGACCATCTCCTCCATCTGCTGGCCCATGCTCTCCACGTCTTTCTGGACCTGCCGAAAGCTGCCGCGATAATCGCCTTCCATGCGCTCGGTGAGGTCACCGCGGGCGAGCGCGGAGATAACCTTGGCGATCTGCGACAGGCCGCGATCGACATTCTCCAGCACGGTGTTCAGCCCGTCGCTGGAGCGCAACAGCACGCCGCTCAGGTCGGCAGTGTCGATACGCGCGGAAAAATCGCCGTCCACTGCGGCCGAGACGACCTTGCCGACGGACATTTCCAGGGCATTCTCCTGTGCCTGACGATCGGCCTCGAATTTTTCGCGGTCCGCGTCGGCCTGCTTTTCGACGCGGGCTTTCTCGATCGCGTTCTCCTGGAACACCACCACCATCCGCGCCATGTCGCCGATATCGTCGGCGCGCTCAACGGCCGGCACCACAATATCGGTCCTGCCCCCCGACAACTCGCCCATGGCCCGGGTGATCAGGCTCAGCGGGCCCCCGATGAAGTGGTTGCCGGTAAAGACCAGCGCACCGATCATCGCCGCCAGGCAGAGCGCGCCGATCACCAATTGCTGGATCAGCGCCTTGTTGACCTGAGCCTCGAGGGTCGCGAGGCTCCACGCCACGGCCAGAGAGCCGATGCGCTCTTGCCCGCCGCCTGTCGTGACCGGAACGACGACGACAACGTGACCCGGAACTTCCTTGACGATTATTTCGTC
>DATHRP010000160.1:0-2030 GCA_035465195.1 Afifellaceae bacterium
CCAATCTGCTTCTGGGGGGTTCAGGCCGTGTTGATCCCGCTCTGTGCCTCAGTTTCGCCGTGGTCTACGGCGCAACGCTGACTGCGACTAACCCGGATTATGCATGAACCGGGGAATTCTTGAACCTCCGAGGGCATCTAAGTGGTTGAACATCGGCCGCTTAGAGTACCGCTCGGAGGTCCAAGATGGATTCGCAGACTGCGTTTCAGTTTAGTTTCGATTTTCTCAGATTCAAGCCGATCGTGGTAGAGCCCGCGGCGGCCCAGGTTTCCAGCGACGCAGGACTGCTGCCGTTCCGGCAGCTCGACGAGCAGATCGGCCTAAGCAGCCGTTTTGCCGAGGCGTTGGTGGATCGCCGCGACGCAAGCCGCATCGACCACACCTTTCTGGAAATGGTCCGCATGCGGATCTACGGCATCCTGGCCGACTATCCGGACCAGAACGACCACGACGTGCTGCGGAGCGATCCGATCTTCAAGCTGATCTGCGGTCGCTCGATCGAGGACGATGAACTGGCCAGCCAGCCCACGCTGTCGCGGTTCGAGAACGCCATCGACACGGGCTGCTTCTTCCGGCTCGCCGAGTTCTTGATGGACGAGTTCATTGCCTCTTTCGACGAGCCGCCAGGCCAACTGACGCTGGACATCGACGTCTTCGACGATCCCACCCACGGCCAGCAGCAACTGACCTTCTTCCACGGCTACTACGACCAATACCAGTACCTGCCGCGGGCGATCAGCTGTGCGGAGAACGTGATGGTGCTCTCCTTGTGCCTGCTCTACGGCAGTGCCCATCCGGCGCTGGGGGCCGACGAGGACATCGAGTACGTGGTCCGCCGGATCCGCGCGGTGTGGCCGGACGTTCAAATCCGGCTCCGCGGCGACAGCGGCTTCGGCGTGCCCGCGATGTACGATGCCTGCGAACGCCTTGGGCTCGATTACACCCTTGGGCTGCGGATGAACCCACGATTGAAGAAACTCAGCGAAAACACGCTGAAAACCGCGGTCGAACGGTTCGAGGCTACCGGCGAGTCGCAACGCTTGTTCTGTGCGTTCTGGTATCGGGCCGAGTCATGGCCGGCGATGCGATTTGTCGTCGTCAAGTGCGAAGTCAACCCCCAAGGCACCAACCGCCGGATCGTGATCACCAACCGCCCCGGAGCCTTCGTTCTGCCCGGGGCTACCTACGACGACTACGCCGACCGCGGCGAAAGCGAGAATCGCAACAAGGAACTGAAGGAGGGCCTGCAGGCCGATCGGCTGAGCGACCATCGTTACTTCGCAAACCTTTTTCGTCTCTACCTGCACACGGCGGCATATCATCTGTTGGTCTCGATGCGACGCGCCCAGGCCAGCCCGCCTCCCGCCGAAGACGCCCAGGGCCTTCCGGTGGAAGCCCTTGCCGGTCGCCGCCGTCGTGCCTGGCACAACCGCCGCCGTGAGCACGACCCGCTCGGTGAAGGCCAACCGTGCACTTGGCGGACCCGCCTGATCAAAGTCGCCGCCACCGTTCACGAATCCACCCGGCGAGTCGTCGTGCAACTCTCCTCCAGTTGGCCTTACCTGCAGCACTACCAGCAGGTCGCCCAACGGCTACTCGCCAGCGGTCAAGCCGCCTTCGACAGCAGCTAAGGCGCGGATCAATTCGCCCTTCCGCGCCTCAGCGACTACGCCATCGTCTGGGGGGAAGGGGGGCCTGCACCCTTACCCACCGCGACCACGCCTCCCGCGGCCCCTCTCCCTTCGCGCAGCTCCCGCACCCGCCAGAACCCGCGGACTAATGAATAATCCGGGCTAAACGAAGCCCTTTTCCTCAGCGCGACCTGGCGCCCGTGGAACCGCCGGCTATAATGATAGGGTAGAACGGAAAAAAACTACCCGCCTTGGCCGGCAATCATGCCCCCGCAAGTCACCAATAGTTCCGTCCGTCAGGAACAGCTTGATCTGGTCGGGCAGTTACTGGCCAAGCTCAATGCAGACCAGGTGGCGTGGCTGAGCGGTTACCTGACCGCCGCCAGTGGCAAGCCGGAC
>DATHRP010000161.1:0-3042 GCA_035465195.1 Afifellaceae bacterium
ACCGAAGCGCTGCTGGACCTGACCCACGGACAGGGCGTCGACGTGGTGGTTGATTTCGTCTCCGTCGACGCCACGCTCACCGGCGGCGCGGCGGCGCTCGGACGCGGCGGCCGGCTGCTCACGCTCGGCGGCAGTTCAAACGGGGCGGCCACGGTGCCGGCCGCGCATCTCCTGAGCAAGGAGATCAGCGTGATGGGCAGCCGCTACGCCACGAAGCAGGAGGTGATCGACTCGCTTGACCTCGTCGCCCGCGGCGACGTCTGGCCGCTCGTTACCGACATCCGCCCGATGGAAGAGGCCGAGGCGCTCCACGAAAGGCTAGAGGCCGGCGAGATCACCGGGCGCGCGGCGATCCGGATCGGCTGACCAATCTATATTCAACCGAACGGTTGACAATATTTTCGTATCGTATATATTCAACCACATGGTTGAATTATCGACATCCGAGCTCGACACCGTCTTCCACGCACTCGGCGATGCGACGCGGCGCGAGATGCTGCGCAACCTCGCCGGCGGCGAGCGGACCGTCAGCGAGCTGGCCGAACCTTTCGCCATGTCGCTGGCGGCGGCATCGAAACACATCAAGGCGCTGGAGAATGCCGGGCTGATCCGCCGCGAGGTGCGCGGCCGCACCCATGTCTGCCGCCTCGATCCCGGCCCGCTCGCCGGTGCCCACGAGTGGCTGGACTTCTACGAGCGCTTCTGGACCGGCCGTCTCGACGTGCTCGACCAGTTGCTGCGCGCGGAGGATGCGAAGAAACCTGCCGACAAACCGTCGAAAAAGCCTTCTGACAGTAAAGGAAAAGAGTGATGAACGACCATGCAATGCCGGATGCTTTCGGCGAACTGAGCGACGGCGACACGCTGACCATCCAGCGCCTGCTGCCCGGCCCCGTGGAGCGCGTCTGGGCCTATCTCACCGAGAGCGACCTGCGCCGCCAGTGGCTCGCCGCCGGCGAGATGGAGTTGAAGGCCGGCGCGCCCTTCGAACTCACCTGGCGCAACGACGAGCTGACCGAGCCGCCCGGCGAGAAGCCGGATGGCTTCGGCGAGGAACACAGCATGCAGAGCCGGATCGTCGAGGTCGATCCGCCGCGCAGGCTCGTCTTCGAGTGGAGCGGCAGCGGCAACGTCTCCTTCGAACTGGAGCCGCGCGGCGACAGGGTGCTGCTCACGCTGATCCACCGCCGCCTGCCGAACCGAAACATGACGCTGATGGTCGGCGCCGGATGGCACGCGCATCTCGATATCCTGGTCGCGCGCGCGACCGGCAGCGAGCCGGAACCGTTCTGGGACCACTGGATCCGGCTGAAGGCCGACTACGACCGGCGCGTCCCCGCCTGACGGAAATCCTGCCGGGCGGCAGCCTGCCGCCGCCCGGCAACCCGTCCCCGCAAGCTGTCCACACCGCCTGTCCTTGCAAGCGACACGACGCATTTTCTGCTATTGATTGTCCGGTGAGATTGCCGGCACGAGCGAAAATACCTTGATCGACATCGACCCGAGATGGGACCGGAACAAGAGGCGCGATGAAGCGGACCTGCTTCGCGCGCTGACCGAACAGGCGGCACTCGATGCAGCGAGCCGGGATGCCATCGTCGCTCATGCCGCGGATCTGGTCGAACGCATCCGCACAAAGATGAAGCCCGGGCTGATGGACGTCTTCCTCGCCGAGTACGGGCTCTCCACCGACGAGGGCGTGGCGCTGATGTGCCTCGCCGAGGCGCTGCTCCGCGTGCCCGACGCGGAGACGATCGAGGCGCTGATCGAGGACACGATCGCCCCGTCCGACTGGAGCCGGCATATCGGCCATTCCGCCTCGCCGCTGGTCAACGCCTCGACCTGGGGGCTGATGCTGACCGGCAAGGTGCTGGAGGAGGCCGATCCCGGCGTCGCCGGCACCTTGCGCGCACTGGTGCGCCGGCTCGGTGAACCGGTGATCCGAGCGGCGATCAGCCAGGCGATGCGCGAGATGGGGCGCCAGTTCGTGTTCGGCCAGACGATCGGCGAAGCGATGAAGCGGGCCGGGGAAAAGGAGGCCGAGGGCTTCACCTATTCCTACGACATGCTGGGCGAGGCGGCGATGACGGCCGCCGACGCGGCGCGCTACGCGACATCCTACGCCGACGCGATCGGGGCGATCGCCGGCGCCTGCAGGGCGGACGAGATCGCCGCCAACCCGGGCATTTCGGTCAAGCTCTCCGCGCTGCACCCGCGCTACCAGGTGGCCAAGACCCGCCGCGTCATGGAAGAGCTGGTGCCGGTGCTGGCGCGGCTGGCAAGACAGGCGGCGAAGGCCGGCATGGGCCTCAACATCGACGCCGAGGAGGCGGAACGGCTGGGCCTGTCGCTGGAGGTCATCGAGGCGGTGCTCGCCGATCCCGCGCTGGCCGGCTGGGACGGTTTCGGCGTCGTGGTGCAGGCCTATGGCCGGCGCGCCGGCGACGTGATCGACGGGCTTTACGAGATGGCCGAACGTCTCGACCGGCGCATCATGGTGCGGCTGGTCAAGGGCGCCTACTGGGACACCGAGATCAAGCGGGCGCAGGTGGAGGGGCTCGACGATTTTCCGGTCTTCACGCGGAAGGCCGCGACCGATGTCAGCTACCTCGCCCACGCCCGCAGGCTGCTCGCCCTCACCGACCGGATCTACCCGCAGTTCGCCACCCACAACGCCCACACGGTGGCCGCCGTGCTGGCGATGGCGAAGGATCATGCGCGCTCCGCCTTCGAGTTCCAGCGGCTGCACGGCATGGGCGCGGCACTTCATGATATTGTCCACGCGGAGGCCGGCACGCGGTGCCGCATCTATGCTCCGGTCGGCGCGCATCGCGACCTCCTCGCCTACCTGGTGCGGCGGCTGCTGGAGAACGGCGCCAACTCTTCGTTCGTCAACCAGATCGTCGACGAGAGCGTGCCGCCGGAAGAGGTCGCCGCCTGTCCGTTCGGGACCCTCGCCACCCCGCCCGGCCCGTTCGAGCCGGCGCTCAGGACCGGCGACGAGCTGTTCATGCCGCAGCGGAAAAATTCGCGCGGCTTCGA
>DATHRP010000162.1:0-2264 GCA_035465195.1 Afifellaceae bacterium
CTGATCTATCCGGCATTGCCGAATGCCAAAGTCCTGATCGGCTATAAAGGCTATGACAGCGACGAGTTCCGCGATGCGTTGAAAGCCCGAAAGATCAATGCCTGCATCCCGCCTCGATCAAACCGGATGTCGCCAAGCACCTATTCCAAGACCCTGTACAGGCAGCGCCATAAAATTGAAAACATGTTCGCAAAGTTGAAGGACTGGCGGCGCATCGCAACCAGATATGACCGCTGCGCACATACATTCATGTCGGCGATCTGCATCGCGGCGACGGTCATCTTCTGGATCAATCAATGAGTCCTGACCCTAGGGCCGGGTGCGAAGGATCATGCGAGCAGGAACTGGAACTGCTCGACGGCGCGGGACGGCGCAATTTCCAGGATCTCGGCTGTCACCACGTCGGCGGCGACGAACGGATCGTCATTTACCCGCGCCTGCAACTCCTCGATCGACGCGTTGCCGGCAAGGATACCGCCGCCGACGCCCGGCTGGAGCGTGCCGGCGACCAGGAAGACGCCATCCTCAAAGCCGCGGGTGATCCAGTCGCGATGGGCATCCATGAATGCGCCGGCCTTGTCCCTGTTGGTGGAAAATCTGAGCAGCACGATAAACATCCGGTCATTCTCCCTCGTTCCGTTCGATAGCGGAGCCGGCAACGCACGAATCCAGCCAGTCGCACATGCGTCGGACTTCGCGGCGGATGAACGCCTCGTCGCCGAAGGCGGTCGCCAGCGTTGCGACGCCCTGGCTCATGGCCAGCAGATGCATCGCAAGCGCATCCGCGTCGCGCTTGCGGCCGAGCGCCGCGAACTGCCGGCCGAGCCAGGCGCGGAACAGCGAAAACAGGGCCACTGCTTCACCCCGCGACGCATGATTCATTTTTACAAGCTCCGTGCTCAGCGTGCCGACCGGGCAGCCGTAACGGCCAATATCGGCCCGGTTGACGATCAGGATGCGGATGAAGCAGCGGATGCGGTCGGCAGGATCGCCGCTTTCGCGCTCCCAGGCCTCCAGCATCCTCTTCGTCTCCGCGAGACGAACCTCGATCACCGCCTGCAGGATCGCGTCCTTGGACTTGAAGTGGTGGTAGAAATTGCCGCGCGAGATTCCCACGGCATCGGCGATGTCGGCGAAGGAGGTTTCGCCGTAGCCGCGCCTGTAAAACAGCCTGTCGGAAGCGTCGACGATCTCGTCGCGTGTCGATCTGCCGGTCATCATGGATCCTTTCGATGCAGATTAGGACAATTGTCCTAATCGGTCAAGGCTTGATCCGCCGCCGCGCGCCGCGCAATCTGCGGCCGGATCGAAAGGGGAAACATGAGCGACACGGAACGGCTGGAGATGACGAAAGCGCTGCTGACCGACTTGATCGGATTCGCCAGCATTTCGGCTGTCAACAATCTCGACCTGATCGACTATTGCGCCGGCGTGCTCGCCCCGCTCGGCGCGAAGCTCGAGTTCTCGCGCAGCGACGACGGTCACCGCGCCAACCTGTTCGCCACCCTGGGACCCGACAGCGACGGCGGCATCGTGCTCTCCGGCCACACCGACGTGGTGCCGGTAGAGGGCCAGGACTGGGCCAGCGACCCGTTCACCGCCAGCGAGCGCGACGGCCGGATCTACGGCCGTGGCGCCTGCGACATGAAGGGCTTTCTCGCCTGCTGCCTCGCCATGGCGCCGGAATTCGCGGCAAAGGCGACGGACCGCCCTTTCCACCTGGCCTTCACCTACGACGAGGAGACCGGCTGCCTCGGCGCCGGCGTGCTGATGGAGGCGCTTGCCGCCTCCGGGCGCAGGCCCGCCGTCTGTATCGTCGGCGAGCCGACCCTGATGCGGGTGATCGAAGGCCACAAGGGCTGCCACGAATTCACCACGCGTTTCACGGGTCTGGAAGGCCATACCTCGGACCCCGACCGCGGCGTCAACGCCATCGACTATGCCGTCCGGCTGGTCGGCGAAATCCACCGGATCGCCGAGCAGCTGAAGGCGCGCGCGCCGCATAATTCGCCCTTCTCGCCGCCATGGTCGACGATCCAGGCGGGGCGGATCGACGGCGGAATCGCCCGCAACGTGATCGCCGGCGAGTGCTGTGTGGAATGGGACCTGAGGCCGGTCAACGACGCCGATACCGACTTCGCGCTTCAGCGCATGCACGCCTGCGAGGCAGCGCTCAGGGGCGAGATGCAGTCCCGCTTTCGCGATGCCGACATCAGGACCGAAACAAACGGCGCCGTCGCCGGCCTTGATCCCATGACTCAGTC